>JAXHNP010000006.1:1357500-1419338 GCA_034520365.1 Desulfobacterales bacterium | reverse complement strand
TCCCTTTGGCCGGCGGTGTGCTCTATTCCTGGGGGATATTACTGTCACCTGCAGTTGGAGCGATTCTGATGTCTATAAGTACGGTGATCGTAGCCATCAATGCCCGTTTCCTACGGATTTCGAGGGAATAATAGAGGTTTTAGCCGGAATGAATTAAGTCTGGAGAGATAGGAATATGAGGTGAAGGGATAAAGCGATGGGTGGAATTCGAAAACGGTTTTTACCGCTGGTGAGCCTGTTTCTCGTGGCGGCACTGATGACCGGTTTATGGGGCGGTTTTGGCAAGGCAGCAGCTCAAAATTCAGATGCCGCGGTATCCGAGACTGACTCGAAAATAACCGCAAAAGCTCAAGATGCCCCGGATATCCAGTGGTTTAAAGATCAGATGAAAATATCTGATCAATACGTCGAGCAGCAGGAAGGCGTATTAGGAGTTTCCTGGGCGCATTTTCTGACCATGGTTTTCCTGGTGCTTTTTGCCCTGGCCGCCCTGGTCGCATTTTTTCAGCGGCAGCGGCGAACCCGGGAAATTCTGGAAATGATTCGAAAGGAGATGTCACATGGCGATAACAGTTGAATTCAAAACATCCGGCAAGACCGCACAATGGAATGACAGCTATGAAAGCTTGCTGGAACTGGCTGAAGAAAACGGGATTGAAATTGAAACCGACTGTGAAGCCGGGGTTTGCGGAACCTGTAAAGTCCGCTTGATTTCCGGCAAGGTGGATATGGAGGTCGAAGACGGGCTTGAAGATGAGGATGCTGCGGCCAATATGATTCTGCCGTGTGTGGCGGTTCCTTTGACGGACATCGTGCTTGAGATCTGATCTGTTATGTGGAGCGAAAAAAACATCAATGCCTTTTTGGCTGTCTTTTTCTGTCTGCTGGTATTGGGATTTCTGTTCCACCAGAGTCAGACATTCGCCGGCAGTCTGCTGGGGCATGGCCTGGGCATCGTTGGCAGTATCCTGATTCTGATGACCCTGATTTATCCGTTCCGAAAGCGGGTTTTAAAGAAAAAGGGCAGGCAGAATTCTTTGAACAGCCATGTTACCTATGGTCTGATCGGCCCTTCCCTGGTCGTTATCCATTCGGCGCATAAATTTTCGAGCTTAATCGGCATACTGGTTTTTTTATCGCTCGTTCTCGTTGTTTTCAGCGGCATTGTGGGCCGCTACCTGTATAAGAAGGTCAATCGATCGCTTCGGGAGCAGAAACGGGATCAAAAGCTCATAAAGGCCCGGATTGAAAATCGTAAAAAAGAGATGCACACTGATTGTAAAGCTGATGAGACCTTGGATGAATCAGAGACAGACACAGCCGGTGATTCCGAAACTTATTCCCGCGAGGAAATGCTTGGAAAATGCGGCGAGTGGCTTGATGAAGTGCGGACACTTGCGGAAATCGAATATGCCACCCGGTTCTTTGACCGCTTAAAAACGGTTTTTTCCCGATGGATCCGGATTCATTATGTCATCTCCGGTTTGCTGTTTGCGCTGATGATCGTTCACATCATGACAACCATTTATTACGGGCTGAGATGGGTGCCATGAAAAAGATGATTTTAAATATAGGCATCGCCGTTTTGATCATCGGGTTCTCGGTATGGTTGTATGCCTATGATCAAGCCTCGGAACCAGGGGCATTAAGCTCAGCGCACCAGTTCATCGGCAGCTGTGAAACATGCCATATCCCGTGGCAAGGCGTGACAAAACAAAAATGCCTGCAGTGTCACTACTTCGATGATGTATCGGCGCTCAAACCCCAGATCCGTTTTCATGAGGCGCAAAAACACTGTTTGGATTGCCATACGGAGCACCGGGGACCTGCGGCGGATATATCCGAGGTGGATCACACGCTCTTTAACGGTGAGCTCTCCTGCACCCAATGTCATTTTAGAGCCCATGACCGCAAATTCGGTGATGACTGCCGGGCCTGCCATGGAATGACAACGTGGGATATAAAGGGATTCCGTCACCCGCCGGCGGATAACCGAAATTGCCATCGATGCCATGCAGCACCGGCGTCGCACGGGGAGCCGTCTTTCTGGGATAAAATTCTGGAAGGGCATCGGCAGGGCGAATACAAAGGAGGAAAACCGTTGGTTAAGGAATGCTGGCGATGCCACACCACACACAGATGGGGGCACAGAATGATGGCGCATGAGCTATGAAACCGGCGCCAAATGCATTCTGAAAATCCTATAACAACTAAACTTTAACGAAAAAAAGGAGGTCCAAAATGAGACAAACGATGACTCTTATTATTACATTAATTTTTGTGCTGGCAGGCGCCGGACTGGTCACGGCGGAGATGCATCAGCAGGGTGAGACTGAGCAGCAGATGCACGAGCCAGGTGAAATGCAGCAGATGCATCAACAGGACGAAACAAAGCAGATGCATAAGCAAAGCGAAATGCAGCAGAGACATCCATCAGAGCAGCAGATGGAATGGTTCTGCCCGTGGTGCGGATCTCAAAGAGGCACTGAAATGGGCCAAGGCATGATGGGCGACCGGCACATGATGCACCGGGGCCGTGGCATGCATCATGGCTGGAGCCGAGGGCAATGCCCGAGAGAAAAAACTAAACAGATGGCCCCGCTGAGCCAGGAGGAAGCCAAAACGCTTATGAACAATTACGTGGCCGCCAATCCCAACTTGAAAATCGGTGAAGTAACTGAAGAGGATGATAGCTACGTGGGCGAAATCGTGACAAAAGACGGCTCTCTGGTGGAAAAGCTGGTCGTGGATAAAAAAACGGGCTGGATGAAGCGCAAGTATTAAACAAGGAAAAGCTTGTCAAAGTGAAAAAAGCTATTTCTCTTTCAAGTGGTATTTCGTTATCTTGTAACGCAGCACCCGCTCACTGATGCCCAGTGAGCGGGCAGCCCTTGTCTGCACCCAGTCATTTCTCTCAAGTGCGGTTAGAAGCATTTCCTTCTCCACCGCCTCCAGGCGGCGGGCCAGTGTACCGGTTTCGACTGCCTGGTGAAAGCGTACCTCCTCGGGCAGGTCATGGGCAGAGAGGTTGTGGCCCCGGGAAAGTGCCAGCACCCGCTGTACAATGTGCTCAAGTTCCCTCACATTCCCGGGGAATGTGTATTTCATGAGAGTGGACTCCGCCTCTGGACTGAATTTTTCCTTGCCGTTACCGTATTTTTCAAGAAAATGCGCAACCAAGGCCGGGATATCTTCTTTTCGCTCTCTTAGCGGCGGAATATCAATGTCCAGAACATTGAGGCGGTAGTAGAGGTCTTCCCTGAAGCGCCCCTTTTCAACCAGTTCTTTCAGCGATCGATTGGTGGCAGCCAGAATCCGGACATCCACCTGGATCGGCCCCTCCCCGCCTACCCGCGTCACCTGGTTTTCCTGAAGCGCCCGCAGCAGCTTGGCCTGCAGGCTTAACGGCAGCTCACCGACTTCATCAAGAAAAAGGCTGCCCGTATTTGCCAGTTCAAATCGCCCCTGTCGGTTGGCAGTAGCACCGGTGAACGCGCCTTTCATATGGCCGAAGAGTTCGGATTCAAACAGGTTCTCCGGAATGGCCGCGCAGTTGACCTCGACAAAAGGCTTCTGACTTCTCGGGCTTAACAGATGAATCAAGCGGGCGATCAGTTCTTTGCCGGTGCCGGTCTCGCCCCTTATTAACACCGCCCATTCCGTAGGGGCAAGCCGCCGGATCATCGACAAAACGGTTTGCATGGCCGGGCTCTGGCCGACAATATTGATCGGAAGCGGCGATTCCGCCACGGCCTGGCTGATTGCCGCCGACTCTTCGGCTATCAGGATTGAATTTTCAATTCTCTGGATTTTATCGAGCAGGGCGGCCAAATCGATCGGTTTTTCCAGAAAGTCATCGGCGCCCAGTTTCATGACCCGCACAGCCGTGGATACGTCTCCGTAAGCAGTGATCATAATGCTGCGGATCGCTGGATTGATCTGCTTCATCCGGCCCAGCACCTGATCGCCGGAAATATCCGGCATCCGCTGGTCAAGCAGGACCAGCTGAAACGGGTGTTCGGCAAATGCCTGAAGCGCGGCTTCGCCGCTTTGGGCGACGACCACATTGTAATCATGATTCTCCAGGAATCCGCTTAGCAGATCTGCCTGCAGCTTTTCATCATCAACCACTAAAATATTCATATTCAATCAATCAGATGGCAATTTTTAAGGATTAGATTAGATGCTTCCCTGCAGCGGAAAAATCAACCGGATTTTGATCTCCCCCGGCCGCGGTGAGTTCAGCTCCAGCGATCCCCCATGAGCCCTGGCGATACGATCCACCATGGCAAGGCCGAGACCGGATCCATGGGTCTTGGTGGTGACATAGGGGGCAAGCATATTTGCAAGTTCGCCATTATCAAATGCCAGCCCGGCATTTTCCATGGTCACCACGACATCATCGGATTCCCGGTCAAGGCGGATGTTAATATAGCCCCCGTTCGGCTGGGCCTCCACGGCATTTTTAAGCAGATTCTCAAACGCAATGGCGAAAAGATCGGCATCCGCCATCAACGTGCGGGTAAATGCGGGCTTGTAATCCACTGATATGCCACGTTTGTAAACATCATCCTTATAGAGCGTGATTTGCGATGAGATAACCGCATCCGGATGTATCGCCTGCCTGTCCGGGGTGATGGGGCCGGCAAACTGCTTAAGGTCTTCTATGAGTTTATTGCTCCGATTGACGGACGCCATCAGTGCGTCGATCAGCTCGCTTTGGGCGGATGTCAGGCCTGCGGTCTCATTGCTTAACCGCTGAAGTCCCATGCTGATGGCGTTTAAGGGATTTCTCAATTCATGGGCAATGGCCGCGGTCGCCCGCCCCAGGGCCGCATCCTCCTGTTCTTTTGCCAGCTTTCGTTCAAAACTCCGGATCTGTCTGAGATAAGCCGCCTGATACCGGTAAAGCCCCCATGACAGCCCGATTCCGATCAGCGCCAGGATGCCGGCGATAACAAAGAACTGGGTCCAGAGCTGATTGACCCGGTTAAAATAGAAGTTCGCATCCAGGCCAAGCAATAAATATTTACCCTCAAACGGCATGCGGGCCTCGGCAATCTGGCGATCTTTATTATGCGTAAAATTGATAACCGGTTGGCCTGTGTCCACAGCCGCCTTATCTGCCGCCGCCAAGCGCACATATTCGATTTCCGGCATGGCAGAAAGGGTTTCAAGCAGCGTATCCAGGCTCAGCTCCCGCCTCAGGCGTTTGATCCGGTCGGATTGAAAGCCAACCAGAATCCGCCCGCCTTCCGGGCGGGGCAACGTGAGATAATAAAGCGCGCTTTCCGGTTTGTAGGAAAGCATATTCGGTTCCGGCTGCTCGGCTTTGATTTGATCCGGCATCCATCCGCCGGGGCCCTGGGTAACCTGATTGTCAGCCGTCGCGATAGCAATGCCGGCCAGGCCGCTTTCATTGGCAAATGCCGTCAGCTCATCCGGTGTGAAAGGCGCGATCGTATCCAGGTAATCCACAAACCGGGCCGTATTCCCCAGAAACGTCTGCATGATGGCTTCAATGGCGTTTTTGGACATGACCGCCGTATCCGCCTGCAGCCTGATCACGCTGGCAAGCAGCCGGGCATGATCCCGGACATGGCTGACAAAGGTATTTTCCGAAGACCGGATTTGCCAGTAAACCATGGCCAGCACAATACCGATGAGGCAGCCGAACACGAGCAGATTGGCCTGCCACATCGGGGCAAAACGCAGGAACCGCCGCCGATCCGGCTGCTGGGGTTCCGCTGCCAGAAATGTTTCGGGTTTCGATTGGATTCCCATCCGCTTAATGCCGCCCGCCGCCGTGATTTCTTCCCATGCCCATGCCACGCCCGCCATGGCCATGCTTCAGCCGGGAGCGCACACCCGTGGAATCATGGCCGCGATGAATGCCTTCGCCGTTTCGAACGCTTTGAAGCCTTAATTCACTATGATTTTCATCCACATATTCACCCCATACCCGCACAACCGCACCGGGCTGCACAAAGCCCGGCAGACTCTGCCGGTTGTAGGAGATCAAAACCCGCCGCGCGCCGTCAGCCTCACCGCTTTGATCCACGGATACGACCATTTGGCGGTTCTCGGCGTTAATGGAGATAACCTCGCCCAGCAAGGCATCCATGGCCCGGGCGCCTTGTGCTGTCAGAACAAAAAGGCTCAAGGCAAATATTAGAATTTTCGGGAAACGTCGCATTCGATCACTGTTTGTTGGTATGTATCAAAGCAAGCATAAACCGGTCATCAGCAGAAGAACCGGGGTCAATCTTTTGAGTTTTCCGGAAACCGCTTCGGTTGTTAACGCCTCCATAACGCTCAGGATAATTTAACCCGGTGAAAAATTACAAGGATTATTCCAGGCAGTCGCGTTTTTGAACGCGCTGGCTGTTGCCGCCCCGCCACAGAGGGAACCCGGCGTCATCACGCAGGTCAATGGTTTCGCCGCTGACGGTCATATCCGTAGCAATCAGTTTGGTGCTGCCGTCGCTGAAGATTACCTCAACCGCATTGACAGTGACATCCTCTCCCACTGTCGGCCTTGCCACGCCTTCATCCGCCCAGTACCGGATCGGCCCGATGCCGTAAACCGTAACAACCGCAACCCCGGTATCGATTTTAATGCCCTGCCCTTCCGTGCAGACTTCAACAATCGTGCCGGAAAGCTCCATCGGTTCGCCGGTCTCAATCATCCGGAAGGTGCCTGTGCGCCCAGCGCCGCCGGTATTTTCACTATCATAGCAGTTTCGCTCAGCAAACCCCTGGCCGTGGTAGCTTGCGCCGGAACCGTCACCCGGACCATGACCGCGACCGTTGCCCTTGCCATGACCTTTGCCGTGACCGGCGAGAAAATCTTTCGCCGAATGACTCTTCATTTGATTAAGGGAACAATCACCCGGACCGTGACCCGTGCCGTCCCTGGGTCCATCGCCCCCGTTACCGCTCCCATCGCCGGGCCCGTGCCCATTGGCCGCAATCACCGGCGAATCCGCCAGGATTTGGTTAACCGGCGACATCGCCCAGCCCAGCCCGGCGCTGAGAGCAACAACCAGTGAAGCCGCCAGAATAACAAGCCGAATTTGTCTTTTCATGAATACTGCCTCCTTAGAATTAAAGATAAAATTTTATGCAATGTCGACATTTACCCTATAGGATACACTTTCCGTGCCAACATTTATTTTAATATAATTTCAAAAGCTTATTTCAAAACCAGCAAGGCATTTGGTCGACAATTCATGGTTTTGTTCGACAATTTTGTCGATCCTTAATTGAGCGTTTCAAAATAAATTTTAAAAATTCACACGAAATTAGTAGGAATTTGATTGACATTTCATACGGTAATGGTAGGAATTAGCTTCGAACACTGTTTATAACGACAGCGCAAAAAGATTATGGTCGGATGAATTTTAAGACAGGGTATTGGCATGACAAAAAGATTCCTTTCCCGGCGGCGCAATCATTATATTTTAACCGCTTTTCTTTTGATCTCGCTCTCAGTGGCAAGCATTTTAAGCTCGGATCATAGTGCTGCCCGACAGGAAAACAGCCGGGTGGACATGGTGACCCTTAAATTGCCATCTACCGAGGCGGCCGGCAAAATGCCGGCGGTCGTTTTTCTCCATGACAAGCACACAAAGGCGCTGACGGACAAAGGCTGCCAGACATGCCATGATAAGATGTCGGATGCGGGGCAGCCGGAAAAATTCAATTTTGAGTTTAAAAATACCAGGGATCTCGACTCAAAAGCGGCCATGGAGAAATACCACGCGGAGTGCGCCGGCTGCCACCAGGAAATGCAGAAAAGCGGCGAGAACTCAGGCCCATTGACCGGCGAATGCCGTGCCTGTCATCAGCGTAAGCCCGAAATTTCATCCGCCTGGCAGCGGATTCCGTTTTCCAAATCCCTTCATTTCCGGCACACGAAAACAGAGAAAATCAAATTCAAGCCGCAGACTTACGAGAACAACTGCGGGGCCTGCCATCACGAATACGATAAGAAACTGGAAAAAACGGTTTATAAAAAGGGCGAAGAAGGCTCCTGCCGTTACTGCCACAAGGACCAAAAAGTTGAAGATACCCGCTCCTATCGTTATGCTGCGCATACGGACTGTGTCAACTGCCACAAGCGCCTCGCGGAAGCCGAAAAAGATGCCGGACCGTTTGATTGTGCCGGCTGCCACAGCCGAAAAGGCCAGAAGAAAATAAAAAAACTCTCGGATGTGCCCCGAATGAAACGCGGCCAACCGGATGCCGTCCTGATGGCGGATTGGCTTAAAGAAGCCGTCGAAAGCGAAGAGCTCCCCAAGCAGTGGATGCAGCCCGTCGCCTTTGACCATGTCACACATGAAGCAGCCTCCCAAACCTGCCGCGCATGCCACCATGCATCCCTTGAGCCGTGCCGCAAATGCCATACACTTCCTGGATCTGCGGATGGCGATAATGTGGCCCTCGGCCCTGCCATGCACAATTCGGATTCAATCAAGAGCTGCGTGGGATGCCACGACGAGGCCAAGCAGCACAAAAACTGCGCCGGATGCCATGCCCAGATGACCGGTCAGGTGTTTGCCGACCGGGATTGCGGGCAATGCCATGCGGTCGGGAAAGATCGACTCGACCCTCTGCCGGCGAATGATGAGGCGCGCGCAAAAATCGCCGCAGCCCAAATCAGTGCCAGGCCCGATGCCCCGGAGGGTGTTTCCGAGGCCGAGATTCCCGAAAAGGTCACCGTTGACATCATGGCAGATGAATACCAGGGCGCCACCTTCCCGCACCGAAAAATTGTAAAGGCTTTGGCCAAAAAAACGAAAAAGAGCAAGCTGGCGGCAGCATTTCACAGCGGCCGCCCTGAGACGCTTTGCATGGGATGCCATCACAACAGCCCTGCCAGTTTGACGCCGCCGCGCTGCGTTAGCTGCCATAATCTTAATAAGGAGGGGGCTGCCGACAGCCGCCCCGGGCTTAAAGGGGCCTACCATGGCCAGTGCATCGGCTGCCATCAGCAGATGGAAATTGAGAAGCCCGCGGCAACCGATTGTACGGAATGCCACAAAAAAAGCGATAAAACCCTAAAAGCCAATTCCGGATAATTCAAGACAAGGTGAAGACATGGGCATCACCCGCAGACAACTTTTAGGCTGGATGGCCGCCGGTGCCGCCGGGACCGCGGTTTTCCCCGGCGAGGGGAAAACCGCGGTCAAGACCCATTTTGCAGGTTTTCCGGACAGCGCCGGGGTCCTCCACGACATTACCCGCTGCATCGGGTGCCGGAAATGCGAGGCCGCATGCAACGAGGTCAACGACCTGCCCGCCCCGGCCAAGCCCTTTGATGACCTGGACGTCCTCAAACAGCCGCAGCAATTGTCGGAAGCGCGTTACACGGTGGTCAACCGGTTCCAGCCGGCCGGCCAGGAATCGCCGGTTTATGTCAAAACCCAGTGCAACCACTGCCTGGAACCCGCCTGTGCATCGGCCTGCTTTGTCAAGGCGATTAAAAAAGAGGAAACCGGCGCAGTGACCTATGACGAATCATTGTGCGTGGGCTGCCGATACTGCATGATTGCCTGCCCGTTCAGCGTGCCGGCCTATGAGTATAATGAGCCTCTTACCCCCCGCATCATGAAATGTACAATGTGCCACCCTCTCATAAAAAAAGGGGAACTGCCCGGCTGCGTTGCCATTTGCCCCAAGGAGGCCCTGACTTTCGGATCTCGCGAAGAGCTCATTAAAATCGCCAGACAGCGCATTTATAAACATCCCGGCCGATATATCCATCATATATATGGAGAACAGGAAATGGGGGGCACCAGCTGGCTGTATCTGGCCGGAAATCCTTTTTCCGCCCTTAGCATGCGAACGGACCTGGGTATGGGCCCCGCACCCGCGCTGACTTCGGGCGCGCTTGCCGTGGTACCCCTTATTGTGGGTGTTGGCGTATTATTCCTGACCGGCTTATACGCCATAACCAAACGCAAGGAAAAAATTGCCGAGGAGGAACGGCTTGAGGCGGTCAACCAAACCCGATCGGAACTTGAAGAATTGATGCAGCAGAAACTTGCCGAACAGAAAAAGGCCGCGGAAAAGGAAAAGGAGGCAGCTGTTAAGCGCGAGGTTGAAAGGGCGGTCGCAGAGGCGGCCAAACCGACTGAATCCGAAGCAACAGACGATTCGGCAAGCGCCAAGGAGGAACATGGCAATGCATGATCAGCAACCAGTCGGCATGGAACAGCGGAGCATATGGACCCCTTTTAATATTGTGACAGGGGCCATCCTGCTGATGGGGCTCGTATTAACCGTGATCCGCTTTACCGGTGGACTGGGCGCGGTAACAAATCTGGATCACAATAATCCGTGGGGCATTTGGATCGGCTTTGACCTGCTCTGCGGCGTTGCGCTGGCCGCCGGAGGATATGTCACTTCGGCCGCCTGTTACCTTTTCGGTTTAAAACGCTATCATTCCGCGGTTCGACCGGCCATCCTCACGGCCTTTCTGGGCTACGCCCTGGTCGTTCTCGCCCTGACCTATGATGTCGGCCGGCCCTGGCGGCTGCCATATCCCATATTTTTCTCCCAGGGCACCTCTTCTCTCTTGTTTGAAGTGGCGCTCTGCGTGATGCTCTACCTGACTGTCTTGTTCATCGAAATCGTACCCGCTGCCCTTGAATGGCTGGGCCTGCGACGGGCCAGAAACCTGGTGGCCCGCCTGGTGCTGGCGCTGACCATCTTCGGCGTGATTTTATCCACCATGCATCAATCGTCCCTTGGGGCGCTATACCTCATCGCGCCGTCAAAGCTCCACCCCTTGTGGTATTCGACCTATCTGGCCGTCTTCTTCTTCGTATCCAGTATGTTTGCGGGCCTCTCAATGGTGATCTTTGAAAGCACCCTCTCCCACCGGTTTCTGCATTACAAAATGGACCAGGAACATCTGGATCAGGGCGAAGGTATTGCCTTGGGATTTGCCAAGGCGGCCTCTTTTATCATGATGGGCTATGTATTTATCCAGCTGATCGGCGTAGCACTTGATCATGACTGGGGCCACCTGGCCACCGGCTGGGGGGCCTGGTACCTCGTGGAACTCCTCGGATTTGTGGCCCTGCCGGCGTTTGTTTACGCCATTGCGGTGCGCGAAAAAAGGCTCCGCCTGATCCGCTGGACCGCCGTCTGGACGGTTCTTGGCATCGTGTTAAACCGGTTGAATGTCTCACTGGTTGCCTTTAACTGGCAGCTGCCCGCCGACCAGCGCTACTTTCCCAGCTGGATGGAGATCGGGACCACCATCTTCATTGTCACGCTCGGCGTGGTGGCCTATCGATTTATTGCCACCCGGATGCCGATTCTTTATGCGCATCCGGAATATCAGCACGAGTAAAGGAATCAAAAAATGGAACACGCGTTTTATACCCTGCAGAATTTCATGGTCCATACCAAGGCCGTCGCCTATCTTCTGATGGCGGCCGCACTGATCGGACTGCCGCTTTTCTGGCGGTTTCTGAACGCGCGGGATGAAAAAAAGCGCACTTTCTGACAGGCCCCGTCGGCATGCATAAAAGGAGGCGAACATGTATGAATTCTTAACCGGGCCAATGTTTTACATCTCAATTGCCGTCTTTGTCATCGGCCTTCTGGTCCGGGTGGTCCTCTATATCAAGGGGCTGGACTGGAAGCTCGACCGGGTGGCCTACCGGGCGCACCCCAAAGCCGGATTCAAGGGGGCGGTCCGATCGATTATTTTCTGGCTGCTTCCGTTCGGCACCCGCAGCTGGCGGGTACAGCCGTTCATGACCGTAGTATTTTTCGTCTTTCATGTCGGCGCGGTTGCGGTGCCCCTTTTCCTGATGGCCCAC
Organism: Desulfobacterales bacterium; assembly: GCA_034520365.1. Classification (NCBI taxonomy): domain Bacteria; kingdom Pseudomonadati; phylum Thermodesulfobacteriota; class Desulfobacteria; order Desulfobacterales; species Desulfobacterales bacterium. Next base: position 1,407,498 of record JAXHNP010000006.1, on the reverse strand, counting down.
AACATGGTGCTGGCTGAGAAATTCGGGGTTTCCTTTTTTACCCTGAACCCGGCATTAGCAGACATCCTGACATGGGGGGTACTTGTGGGCGCAGTCCTGCTTCTGCTGCGCCGCATCGCCCTGCCCGAGGTCCGGAACATGTCAACGGCCCATGATTACTTTATCCTGGCGCTTTCCGTGGCCCCCTTCCTTACCGGTCTGATCTGCCAGTACGCAGCCGCTGATACGTATTCGAACTGGCTAATTGTTCATATCATTTCCGGTGAATTGCTGCTGATTCTTGCGCCGTTTACCAAACTCTCGCACATCGCGCTCTATTTCATGTCCCGGGCCCAGATCGGAATGGACTTCGGCATTAAGCGCGGCGGATTAAAGGGGAAAGAAATGGCGTGGTAATTCAATCAAACAGCCCACGATTTTTTAACAGGAGAGCAAACGATGCCGGAAGGTACGCTTTGCAACAAGGCCCCCATTGAAACAGAAGAACAGTTGAAAGCCCTGCTTGGGGACAAGGGCGGCGAAACTTATTACGACGAAATGAAGCGGCTGGATATTGACCAGCAGAAACTCTGGGACACCATCCGCAAGACCATGAAATCACGAATGAAAACATGGCTAAAGATCTGCGCGCGCTGTGGCATGTGCGCGGACAGCTGTTTTCTGTACCGCATCAACGACTGCGACCCAAAACAAGTGCCGGCCTACAAGGTGCATTCCACCCTGGGCGAGATCATCCATAAAAAGGGCCGGGTGGACAATGAATTCATGCATATGGCCATGGAAACCGCCTGGGCGAAATGCACCTGCTGCAACCGATGCGCCATGTATTGTCCGCACGGCATCGACATGGGCGTCATGATCAGCTACCTGCGTGGCCTTCTCTACCAGCAGGGATTTGTCCCGTGGGAGATGAAAATCGGTGCCGGCATGCACCGGGTGTACCGGGCCCAGATGGATGTGACGCCCGAAGATTTTGTCGATACCTTTGAGTGGATGATCGAGGAATACGAGGAGGACTATATCGGCCTGAACGTACCCGTTGACAAAGAGGGCGCGGACATCATGTATACGGTCAACGCCCGGGAAGTCAAGCACTACCCGGAAGACCTGGCCGAGGCGGCCATTCTGTTCAACATTGCCGGTGAAGACTGGACTATACCCAGCCGGGGGTGGGAACTCACCAGCCTGGCCATGTTTGCCGGCGACTGGGAAGCCTGCCGGCTGCAGGTCGAAAGTGTTTACGAGGCCATGGAACGCCTGAAACCCAAACGGATGATCGGCACCGAGTGCGGCCATGCCCATCGGGCAACAGTTGTGGAGGGCCCTTACTGGGCGGGCCGAAAAGATGGATTGCCGCCGGTCGAATCCATCCACTATGTGGAATGGGTGGCAGAAGCCCTGCGGACCGAAAAACTTCAGATTGATCCGGCAAAACGGATCAAGCAGCCGGTCACCATCCAGGATTCCTGCAATTATATCCGCAATCATGGACTAAAGGAGGTTACGCGCGAGATCATGAGCTACATGGTTGAGCCGGGATATTTTATCGATATGGCCCCTAACCGGGAGCATAACTACTGCTGCGGGGGCGGCGGGGGTTTTAACGGGATCGGACTGTTCAGGCCCCAGCGGAACAAGGCGCTGATTACCAAGCGTGACCAGATCCTTAATTCCGGTGCCGAATTGGTGATCGCTCCCTGCCATAACTGCTGGGACGCGATCCGGGACCTTGAGGAAGAATATAAAATCGGCATTAAATGGTCCTTTTTAAAGCCATTGCTCATCGATATGGTCATTGTGCCGGAGGAAATGAAGCCCAAGGAGTAATTTTTGCCGCTGCAATGGCATCATCACCCAATGTACGAGGTGCCCCATGTTCAATAAAATCCTTTTAGCCACATCTGCCACAGAAGCCTGCGACCATGCCGCCCGTGTTGCTTTTAACATGGCCGGCCGCTACAGCGCAAACCTGGACATCTTTCATGTGTTAGGCCTTCCGACCCGTGGTTACAGCCAGGTTGCCATCGATGTCAAAACCCGCGAACGCGTGGAGGTCGATGATGAATATAGGGAATGGGTAAAGGAAGAGATCCGGGGCTACTATGAAGAACTGTTAGCAAAACTGAATGATAATTTTTCAATCAATGTCAGCGTCGGCGTCCCTCATCGGGAAATCCTGCGGCAGGCCCGCGAGACCGAACCGGACCTCATTGTCATGGGGGGGCACACCAAGCACGTGGAAGACTCAGTCTATGCCGCAACAGCCGCCGGAAGCACCTTCCAGCGGGTAGCCCGGGCGGCCCACTGCCCGGTGCTTGTTATTACCCGGCCGGCGGGGTCGTTTTGGGGCGGCTTTTCCCGGATCGTATTCGGCACCGATTTTTCGCGGGCATCTGATGTGGCTTTTGATTATGCGCTAAGCGTCGCCCGGGCCCTGGATTGCGAACTATGCCTGTTTCATGCTGTAGATGTCAGCGGGGTGCCAACAGGACGGATTCTCCCCCAGGATGACATTGAAGAGAAGCTGCGCAGTGCCCGGAAACATATGCGGTTTCGGTATGCCGCCAAGTTTGAGGACCTGAAAAACTATACCATTGATGTATGGGAGGGCCTGCCGTATCTCGAAATCGTCAAATACGCCCGGGAGAAACAGGCGGATCTTATCGTGATGGCCCATCATGCCAAACGGCGCGAAGGCGAGGACACGCGTATCGGCAGCAACATGGAACAGGTGGTAGTCCGGGCAAACTGTCCGGTTTTAAGCGTTAACCGGGCGGTAAAATAAACCTTTTACACATAGATGTCCTTGAAATCCTGTAAAGGACAGACGGCAGCCATTTAATTCTTAATAAAGAGGTTGGATGATGAACAAAAAAATTTTGGTCATTGATGATGATCCGGCTGTGTTGGAATATCTAACGACAATCTTCGAAGATAACGGGTATACCACCTACTCGGCCAAGGATGCGTTCGAAGGACTAGAGGTTGCCAAGCGCGAGAAGCCGGATCTGATTACACTGGATCTTGAAATGCCGGGGGAATGGGGACCGCGGTTTTACCGAAAGATGTCCGAAGACCATACGTTGAAAAATACCCCCGTTGTCGTCATCAGCGGTTTGTCCGGCCATAAATACGCCATCAATAAGGCGGTGGCCACGCTTTCCAAGCCCTTTAACAGCGATGAACTCCTGCAGATCGTAGCTGAAAATATTATTTAATTGATTGGCTGACCGACGACCGCCAAAAAAAGGGGCCCGTTATGGACGAGAGGGTGCTTTGCATTGAAGAAGATGAAAACATGGCCGCAGAGCTTTCCAATTACCTCGCCGGCCAGCAATTCAGGGTCCAGACAGCCTGCAACTTCAAAACGGCTGAACCCCACCTCAATGGCAACCATACAGATATTGTCATTGCTGATCCGTATACCCCCGGCGGAGACGGCCATTTGCTGCTTAAGCGATTTAAAGCAGACAACCCCACGAAGCCGCTTATCATCGTAACAGCGCCGGAAAATACGGAAACCGCAATGACCGTTTTCAAGGCGGCGGTGGTCGAATACCTCAATAAACCGATCAAGACCCTCGCCCTGGATATCGCGCTGCAGCATGCCCGTCAGCGGCTTGCCTTAAACCGCAAGATAGACTCCTATACCCAAAAACTCGAGGATCTGCATTACGCCCAGAACGTTTACCAGCAGCTATTCGACGAGGTGCCCTGTTATATCTCCGTACAGGATCGAAATTTTCGCTTAACTGCCATGAACCGGCTTTTTAAACGGGATTTTGGCAATGAAGCGGGGGCATTCTGTTATAGAATATACAAACACCGCGATACGCCCTGTCCGAAATGCCCGGTGGCCAAAACCTTTGAAGACGGGCGCCGCCATCAGACCGAGGAGGTGGTCACTTCCAAACATGGGAAACAGTATAACGTTTTGACATGGACAGCCCCCCTCAGAAACGACGACGATGAAATCACCCAGGTCATGGAAATGGCCACCAATATCACCGAAGTCAGACGCCTCCAGGACCATTTAACATCCCTCGGCCTGATGCTCGGCTCCATGTCCCACGGGGTCAAAGGAATGTTAACGGCCCTGGACGGCGGCATTTATCAGCTGGAAACCGGTATCCGCAAAAAAGACCATGACCGCATTGAACTCGGTTTTCACCGGATTCAGCAAAGCAATGCGCGAATCCGCAAAATGGTGCTGGAGATCCTCTTTTATGCCAAATCCCGGGGCATGCAGCATGAAACCACGGATGCGGCAGAACTGGCAGAAGCAATTGCCGATGCGGTTAAGCCCATGGCCGACAATAACGGCCACGCGCTGGCGGTTGATATTGCATCCGATGCGGGGAGCTTCGAGGCGGACACCAACTGGATTCAACAGTCGATTGTGAACTTTCTCGAAAACGCGGTGGATGCTTGCACGGATGATACGGAGAAAAACAGCCACCGCATCGATTTCCGGGTCTACCCCGAGGGCGAAGAGATGATCGTCTTTGAGATCGCTGACAACGGCATCGGCATGGATGAAGAGACCCGCCAGAAAATGTTCACCCTGTTTTTTTCCTCAAAAGGCTCAAAGGGCACCGGTCTCGGGCTCTTTATTTCAAACCATATTATTCGGCAGCACGGCGGCCGAATAGACGTCACATCCGAATACGGCAAGGGCACGCAGGTAAAAATCAGTATGCCCCGGTTTCGCACCGCCGAGTCTTCAATCGCGAGACCGCTGCTGGACGGCTCTAACTGAGCGCACCTTTCGAAAAAATCCTTGAGCTGATTGGCTGCTGACGTATAATCTGAAACCGTGAATTCATCGGCAATCTTTAAAAATCATTAGTTCTGAATTTTTATCAATAAACAAAAATGCGATTGACAACCAAAAGTCGGTACGGACTGCGTATGGTGCTTGATCTGGCGATCAACGCCAAGGAAGGGCCGGTGCCTTTAAGCGATATCGCCCATCGGCAGAGCATTTCCATAAAATACCTCGAAAAACTGATCCGGCGGCTGCGGGCCGGCGGGCTGGTCAACAGTCAGCGCGGTGCCCACGGCGGCCATACCCTGGCTAAGCGGCCGGAAAATATAACGGTCGGTGATATCGTCCGGCTGCTGGAAAACTGCACGGCGCTCACCAATTGCGCCGAAAACCAGGACAAAACCTGCGGCGTCTGCAATCGGGCGGGGGAATGCCTGTCCCAATGGGTTTGGATTGAGGCAAGCAAGGCCCTGTTTGAACGGCTCGACAAAATAAATATTGCTCAGCTGATGCAAAACCAGACGGATCTGATCAAGGAAGTCCAGTCCAACCAATATTTGCCTTTGGGCTGCAAATAAAAACGATACTGCTTTACTCCTCAGGTCCCGTTTGTTTCGACATCTATTCGGGGAACAAACCACTTATAAAGGCTCGGCAGTACCAGCAAGGTCAAGAGGGTCGACGAAACCAGGCCGCCGATGACCACAATCGCCAATGGTTTCTGCACCTCGCTGCCCGTGCCCGACGACAAGAGCAGCGGAATCAGCCCCAGGGCCGTGGTCGCGGCCGTCATGAGCACCGGCCGCAGCCGCATGCAGGCCCCCTGGATCGATGCGGCACTGACCGGCACACCTTCCCGGACGAGTTGGTTGATATAGGTGACCAGCACCATCCCGTTTTCCAGGGCAATTCCGAATAATGCGATAAATCCCACTGACGCGGGAACCGAGAGGTTCTGGCCGCCGATCCAAAGCGCCACCACCCCGCCGACTAAGGCCAGGGGGATGTTGAGCAGTATGAGCAGGGTGCTGGAAAAGGTCTTAAAGCTCATGTAGAGCATTATCGCAATGAGCGCCAGCGTGACCGGAATCACGATGGCCAGGCGCTGGTTGGCCTGCTGCTGTAGTTCAAACTGCCCGCCCCAGTTGATAAAATAGCCGGCCGGCAGGTCGATGTCGGCTGCAATCCGTTTTTGGGCGGCTTCTACGAAGCTGCCGATATCCCGGCCCACCACGTTGCATTGAACGGCAATATAGCGCTGGTTGTTTTCCCGCAGGATCTGTCGGGGGCCCACCACGGTTTTCACGGTTGCCAGCTCGGAAAGCGGCAGGCGAACCCCGTCCGGGGTCTGTACGATAATATTTTCGATGGCCTCGGGGGTGCTTCGGGCGGAGGCTTCATATCGGACGTAAATGTCAAACCGGCGAATGCCTTCAAATACTTGTCCGGCTTCAACCCCGCCCACTGCGGCTCGGATCACGTCCTGGATATCGGCGATGTTTATGCCGTACCGGGCTGCGGCCTTTCGGTCCGGCCGGATGATGAGCTGCGGCGCACCGGTCATCTGCTGCACCTGAACGTCTGCTGCGCCGGCCACATCGCGCAGCACGGCGCCGATGGCATCGCCTTTCTCCTTGAGGGTGTCGATGCGGTTGCCAAACAGTTTCACGGCCAGCTCCGCTTTCACGCCGCCGATGAGTTCATCGACACTTAATTGGATCGGCTGGGTGATATTGGTCTGAACGCCGGGAAAACCTTTGAGTTTCTCCCGGATTTTGGCCTCGATATCCGGCTGGGTTTTCGCATCCGTCCACTCGGATTCGGGTTTTAACAAAACATTCATGTGGCTGACATTCACCGGCGCCGAATGCGCCCCGACTTCGCCGCGCCCGATGCGGCTGACCACTTCGGATACCTCCGGTATCGTAAGAAAGCGCTTTTCCAGAAGCATCACGTTGCGCTTGCTTTCAGAAATGGATGCCGAGGGCGCAAACGTGAGGTTTACCATGATATCGCCTTCCAGGAGCCGCGGGGTAAATTCCTGGCCGAGACGCGGGTAGACGAGGCCCCCGATGATTAGCAGCACCAGGGAAAGACTGACGGCGAGCCAGCGGAACCGGACGAAAAATCCGACCAGCGGCTTATAGGGTTTGAGCAGCCCCCGCACCACCAGGGGTTCTTTCGGCGCTGGCGCTGTTGGCCCCGGAGATTTGCCGCCGGGACGTTTGAGCAGCAGCGCGCTCAGTGCAGGGGTCTGAAAAATGCTGTAGATCATCGCCCCCAGCATGGCAATGGATACGGTGTAGGCCAGCGGCCGGAAGGTCTTGCCCTCCACCCCTTCCAGGGTAAACAGCGGCAGAAACACGATGATAATAATGCTGATGGCAAACAGGATCGGCCGCGCCACTTCCCGGCAGGCCCGGGCGACCACATGGGATACGGATTCGTCCGGGTCGGAGCGGCGCAGCATGCGATCGGCGTTTTCCACCATCACGATGGTGCCGTCGACCATCATCCCGATGGCAATGGCCACCCCGCCCAGGGTCATCAGGTTGGCTGACATGCCGGTGACGCGCATGACGATGAAAGTAAACAATACGGAAAAGGGTATGGCCAGGGACACGATCAGGCTGGGCCGGATGCCGCCCATGAACACGAACACCACCACCAGCACCAGCCCGATGCCCTGGACCAGGGCGCTGGTGACCGTGTTGACCGAAGCGTCCACAATGGTTTTCTGCTCGTAAAACGGCACGATTTCGACGCCTTCCGGCAGACTGTTCTGGATTTCCGCCAGTTTTTCCTGGACCTGCGCAATAACGGTCGATGAATTGGTGCCGAGAAGCTTGATGACCATGCCCGCCACGATTTCCTCCTGGCCGTTTCGGGTCTGAAGCCCCCGGCGGATGGCGCCGCCGATCTTTATGTCCGCCACGTCGGCAAGATAAACCGGCCGGCCGTCTGCGCTTTTGACCACAATGTTTTCCAGATCGGAGATGCCTTCGGCCAGGCCCTCGGAGCGGACAATGAGCTGCTCACCGTTTTGTTCCAGAAACTGGGCGCCAACGTTGCGGTTGTTATTTTCGATTCTTTCAATGATTTCCTGCAACGACAGGTCGTAGCGCAGCAGGGCATCCGGGTCCACGACCACCTGAAACTGCTTTTCGTGGCCGCCGATGCCGAGGACCTCCGTCACACCGGGAACGGTCTGCAGGTTGAACTTGACGATCCAGTCCTGGAAGGTTCTCAGTTCGGTCAGGGAGTACTGTCCGGTGGTATCTTTCAGATAATAATACAGGATCTGGCCCTGGCCGGTGGCAATGGGCCCCATTTGGGGATCACCAAAGCCTTCGGGGATTTGTTCCCGGGCCTCGCCGAGCTTTTCGCCCACCACCTGCCGGGCGAAATAAATGTCGGTGCCGTCCTCGAAATAGATATTGACCACCGACAATCCGAAATTCGAAACGGACCGGATTGCGCGCACCTTAGGCAAACCGGTCATCTTGGCCTCGATGGGATAGGTGACGTATTTTTCGACCTCCTCGGGGGCCAGTCCTTCAGTAACCGTAAAGACCTGGACAAGACTGGGCGATACATCCGGAAAGGCATCCACCGGCAGCCCCCGGTAGGCGTATACGCCAAAGCCGAAAACCAGCACCATGGAGATGACCACCAGCAGCTTGTTGGCCAGGGCGGTATGGATAATATTTCGAATCATGATTTTTCCTCTTAATGATTATGTCCGCCGATGGATTCTTTTTTCAGCTCTGACTTGAGCATGAACGTATGGGTCACGGCAATTTCGGTATTCGGTGCAATCCCGGCAGCAATTTCCACATGCGTGGTATTGCGCTTTCCGATCTCTACATGCGCGGGGGCAAACCCATTGTCCGTTCTGACAAATACGACCGGCTCTTCATCAATGGACTGGATGGCCGACCCGGGCACAACAATATCGCCCGGAATCGATTCCGTATCGACTTTGCCGGTGACAAAAAGCCCGGGCCGCCAGCGGCCGTCTGAATTGTCCAGTATCACCCGGGCGGTGGCCGTGCGGGTGGCCGCATCCACCACCGGACTGACGTAATCGATTCTGCCTTCGGCCCGGGCGTTGATCTTGTCGGCAACGATCGTCACCGACTGCCCTTTGGCAACATCGCCCAAATCCTTCTGGTAAACGGTCAGGTTCACCCATACCGTATCCAGATCGGCCACTACAAAGATGTCGGATTGCGGGTCAACGACTTCGCCCACGGCAAGGCTTCTTTGCGTTACAATACCGCCGGTGGGCGCAGTGATATTGTATCGGGTCAGGCTTTCCTGCTGCTGATCCGACAGGCCGGCCAAATATTGCACGTCAAATCCCAGGGCCAAAAGCTTCTGCTTTGCGCTGTAGAGTTGGATATCGGCTTCGGCCATGGCGGTCTTTGCATCCAGAAATTCCTGCTCGGAGGTGATTTTTTGATTCCAGAGCCGTTTTTCCCGCTTAAAGTCAGTCTGCGCCAACTCCAGTCGTTTGCGCGCCGTCAGGTATTCGGATTTCACATCCGCCAATTCCCGGCTGTCGATTACGGCCAGCACCTCTCCTTTGGCCACATTGTCGCCTGTTTTTTTCAGAACCTGCCGGGTAAATCCTGATACCCGGGGCACCACATGGGCCACCCGGTCCGGGGCGGGGACGATCTCGCCGGGCAGCTCAGTCTGGACATGGATCTCTCCCGGGCCGGCACCGGCGGTTTGAATACCGAATTCTTTGATTTGCGCGGCGGTCATGTGAACCGCTTCGGCATCTTCTTCTTTGTCGTTGTGGGCTTGTTCGGAAGCCTCCCCGCTTTCATGGGCTTTGTGTTCAATCGATCCGTGAGGTTCGTGTTCGGCGTGGACCTCTTGCCCATGTTCATGATGATTTTGCGCTTGCGCCAGGGCATGGCCAACGGGCAGCACCGGGGTCGGGGCCACGGAGAGCAGGGAAAAAGCGGCAATCAGTATAATCAATAAGGCTGGATAATGATGTCCATGGATTCTCATTATTCTTTGTCTCCTTGTTTCGGAACGGATTTCATAATATTCTGGTCTTCTGCCGGTGCTTTTTCTATTGATCGGCCGGTAAGCCGCTCGATTTCAGCGGCGGCCAGGTGATACGCAACCAGTGCGTCGTTGTACCGCTCTTGGCTGTCAAACAATACCCGCTGGGCATCGAGCAATTCCAGAAAAGGAAATTTGCCGTTCAAATAGCCTTCTTTTTTGGCGGCAAAAACCTGCCGGGTGGCCGGAATGATTTCCTGCTCAAGGGCAAGAATCTCGTCCCGGGCGGTCAGGCCATCCTGAAATGCCGCAATGAGCTGCCGGCGCCGATCGTTGATAACCGCCGAGCGGCGGTCTTGCACCTGTTTTACTGCCTGGCGGGCGGCTTCGATATTGCCCTGGTTGCGGTCAAAAATCTTTAACGGGATGGCGACTTCAGCAATAAAGGCGGTGTCATCGCTTTCCGGTATCTGGCGGTAGCCGCCGGAAAGCGAAAGGTCCGGGATACGATGCGCCTGGGCCAGATCGTAACGGGCTTGACGGTATCGGCGCTCCGCTTTGAATCTGCCAATATCCGGATTTTCTTCAAGCGCGGATTCCAGTGCGTTAAAAGGCGGCAGCATGGGCAATGTTTCCAAATTTTCACTAACCCTATTAAAATCGGGCTCGGCGCTGCCCCAAAGGGATGCCAAAGCCTTCCGCTTCCGCTCCAGGCCCCGCTTCAGGCTTTGAAGGGCCTGGCGGTTGTTCTTTAATTCGATTTCCGCTTTTACTGACTCGACCGGGGACACCTTGCCGGCATCGGCCTTTTTTCGGACTGCTTCATACACCCGACCGGATAGTTCCACGACTTCCCGCTGAAGCCTGACTGCCCGCTGAGCGCCCGCAACCTCGATATAGGTCTGCTTTACGGCATTGCTGATGTCCTGCTTAAGCACGCGCATTTCCCACCGGATGTTTTCGAGTTCTTCGGCTGCTACCCGGCGGCGGTTTTTGATTTTTCCCCCCAGGAGAATCTCCTGCTCCAGGAAAAAGGTTCGCTCGGCATTATTCATGCCGGAAAACGGACCGCTTCCGCCAAAGCCCTCCAATTCGAAGGCCAGTTTCGGGTTCGGATACAGGCCGGCCTGCCTTTTGCCGGCTTTGGCCCGGGCGGTTTCGCCTTCAAAAGCAATAATGTCGGGATTGGCAGAAAGGGCTTTTTCCAGTGCCCGGTCTAGTGAAAGATTGCCTGCGGGGGGCTCGGCGAACGCTGTTGCCGTCCAGCCGGATAAGCCGACCAGCATCGCTGCCAACATAAATATGGTTAAACGATAAGCCATTGACACACCTCTCGATTTTTTATCTGTAAACAGGCCCGCGCACACTAGTTAAAGCGCACGTTTGCCTGTCACAAAGCTTTAGATGCAAATGATGTCAGAAAAAATGAAAAAGAGAGGCGGTTTAATTCAGAAACGATTGTATTTGGAGAAAAATGGGCGGCGAGAATGCCGGTAAGGATGTATCCGGTGCGGGGCGACGGTGAAAAAAATCCGCCATTACACCAACATCGAACAAAGCACCGGAGTCAATGACGGCCACGGGTTGGCACTGACAGGCGGGCCGAAGGGTTTTACCCAGGTTCGACAGTTCTATATCGACACAGCGATTTTCGTCGCTGAATTGATCCGCGTCGCAACCCGGGCCGTGACGCTCCTGCCTGTCTGATGTCCCCTGATGCGTCACATAATGGATGGCGGCGCCGCCGGGGTGTGCGTCACTTAGACAGACGGCGAAAACATCGGCAATGCATATAAAAACCATGCAAAAACAAAGCAGCAGTATGGCTGCCCGATGATAAATTTTTGCATGGTTATTCATAGCGATCCTTATTCAATCAAATGTGAAACTTTGTAAACAGAAAACCAATAACTTCAAGTCTTCTGTGTGTCAAATCATTTAGTCGGCCCCGCCTCCAAGATTTTTCGTTAGCATCGTAAAATCAATTGCTGATTTTACAACCTTTTTGTCCTCAGGGTAGGATACAGAAAAAAATATGAGTTAACTGGCATCTTTTAAAAATTCTTCTAAAAAAATGAAATTACGGAAACAAATTTTGCGGCTCAAAACCCATAACCTGGCTGCCTTTTTATTTGCACAACTCGTCCCGATGTCCATATTTATAATAGAACATAAGGAACACCCACTGAAAGAACAGGCCGATAATTTTTGTTTAACCGTTATGCAAAATTCCTCAGAGTCCCAAAATCCATCATCGAAGGGAGAATATGATGAACCAGAAGATTATTGAACTTTTAGACAAGGAAGCTGACGACCTACTGTCCTACCAGTGCCGAACCGTTTCGGCCGAACACCTGCATCTGCCGGGGCCGGATTTTGTGGATCGGATCGTCGCGCAATCTGACCGGTCCATCCGGGTGATGCGCAACCTGCAGGCCATTTTTGACCATGGCCGGCTGGGCGGCACCGGATATATTTCCATTCTGCCGGTTGATCAGGGCGTGGAGCATACGGCCGGCGCATCGTTTGCCCCGAACCCGCTGTTTTTCGATCCGGAAAACATTGTCCGGCTTGGCGTGGCGGGCGGCTGCAATGCGGTGGCTTCAACCATCGGGGTATTGGGCTCAGTGGCACGCAAATACGCACACAAAATTCCGTTTGTTGTCAAATTCAATCACAACGAACTGCTCTCCTATCCCAATACCCATGACCAGATTCTGTTCGGAACTGTCGACCAGGCCTATGACATGGGCGCTGTTGCGGTCGGCGCAACGATTTATTTTGGATCCCCGGAAAGCGACCGCCAGATCCAGGAAATTGCCGAAGCCTTCCGCTATGCCCATGAACTCGGGCTGGCCACTATCCTGTGGGCGTATCTCCGAAACGAACATTTTAAGTCCGGGGGGACGGACTATCACCAGGCAGCGGATCTCACCGGCCAGGCCAATCATCTGGCGGTCACGCTTGAAGCAGATATCGTCAAGCAGAAACAGCCGGTCAATAACGGCGGATTTACGGCTCTGCAATTCAGCAAGACCCATGAAAAAATGTACTCCGAACTCTGCACCGATCACCCGATTGATCTGACCCGCTACCAGGTCATAAACTGCTATATGGGCCGGGCCGGACTGATCAACTCCGGCGGGGCTTCCGGGAAAAACGATCTGGCCCAGGCGGTTAGGACAGCGGTGATAAACAAGCGGGCCGGCGGCATGGGTATGATCTCCGGCCGAAAGGCGTTTCAGAAATCGATGAAGGAGGGGGTTGAGCTCCTGAATACGATTCAGGACGTTTATCTGGATCCGGAAATTACAGTCGCCTAATCGAAGACAGCGAATAAAAAAGAGGGCTGACCATTTTTGATCGCCCTCTTTTTGATAATTATTTCAGGATTTTGGATTGAGGCCCGCCATTCGGTTCAAATGGGGGCCGAAAAAATCCATATGCGATTTACGGCATCTTTATTCCCCGCGATACTTAAACGAGAGCCGAACCACCGCCCGGTATAACGCCACCTTATCGTTTTCAAGTTTCATGTCCAAATCCTTGACTTCAGCAACCCTGAGGTCGCGCAAGGATTTCGCTGCCGTATCCACGGCATTTTTGGCTGCATCCTCCCAGGATGTGGGGCTTGTGCCGACCATTTCGATAAATTTGTAAACACTGCCACTCATAGTCGCCTCCTTTGTTTAAACGGTTTTAGAGTTGACCGGGCTTATGCCTGCCCGACCAAGAAAGGGAAGCTGTTGGGGAAACCACAGCCCTTTAACCCAAGTTTACTAAAATGAACCCTGTTTTTATATTAGTATAACAGGCGGTGAATGAATTGCAAACAATTCATGGGGCAACAATCCGGGATGCGCACACCGGTGATAATTTCCGGGTCACCGGTCTTGAATCTCAACATGCCTGTGATTATATTGAAACCACTATGAGAGAAAAACAGCAGAAAATACCCAATCCAAGAGAAATCGAAAAAGAGATCAGCGACTTTCTGAGTCGTAAGTACGGGGATCAGGTAAAAATCGTATCCCCGATCGTCATGCCCCAGGAAGAAGAATCCGGTGAAGGCGATGACAGCGGGAAATACCGGCATGACATTGATTTTGATCTTAAACCCGAAGAACTGATCAAGTATCTGGATCAGTATATTATTCGCCAGGAAGCGGCCAAACAGATCCTGTCCACCAAAATCTGCACCCACTTCAACCGGATCCGCTATCAGAAAGGAGGCCATGGCAGCGGAGCGGAAATCACCGGCGGGATTAAAAACAACGTCCTGATGATGGGTCCGACCGGCGTGGGCAAAACCTATATGATCAAGCTGATCGCCCAGAAGCTTGGCGTTCCGTTTGTCAAAGGCGATGCCACAAAATTCAGTGAAACCGGTTATGTGGGCGGCGACGTGGAGGATCTGGTGCGCGACCTGGTCCGTGAGAGCGACAATGACATCGATCTGGCGCAATACGGCATCATCTACATCGATGAAATCGATAAAATCGCTTCCAGTCAGAACTGGGCGGGGGCGGATGTATCCCGAAGCGGCGTGCAGCGCGCGCTTCTAAAGCCAATGGAAGAGACGGAAGTGGAGCTCAAGGTGCCGCATGATCCGATCTCCATGATCCAGGAAGTCGAGCAGTTCAAAAAAACCGGCAAGCGCGAGAGAAAATCAGTCAACACCAAAAACATTCTGTTTATCATGAGCGGCGCGTTTGGCGATTTGACCGAAATCATCAAAAAGCGCACGACTAATCAGAACATGGGATTCGGCGCCAAAATGCGGAATCGGGAAAAGGCGTCTAATATCCTGCAGCAGACCAAAGCCGAAGACATCATTGAATACGGCTTTGAATCCGAATTCGTCGGCCGGCTTCCGGTAAAAGCGGTTTTCGAGGAACTCGGGCATCAGGATCTGCTCGATATCCTGAGAAATCCCAATAATCCGGTGACACTTAACAAGCGGATGGATTTTGCCACCTATGGAATTGACATCAAGTTCTCAGATGATGCGCTGACCTACCTGGCTGAGCAGGCGCAGCATGAGAATACCGGCGCCCGGGGGCTAGTGAGCGTGATTGAGCAGGCACTGATTCCGTTTGAGACCCATCTGCCTTCAACAAATATTAAACATTTTCCGGTCACCATGGAAGTTATCAGAAATCCGGGAGAGGTGCTCAGCCGTTGGCTGGACGGATTGGACAGCGATAAACGGCTGTCGGATTTTGATCAGATAACAAACGAGTATAAAGGATTTATTAAGTCCTATCTCAAAGGAAACCGCAATACTCTGGCCAGTCAGTACGGCTTGCCGCTTTCATCCTATCGGATTGACCGGATTGCCGAGCATTACTGCAATCATGTGTCGGAGATCGGTCATGCAATAAAAGCGATCAAATCCTATTACGATCAGATTAAGCGCATTGAGATCGAATTTTACAGCCGGCATGAGGTAAATATCGTACTTGAAGAGGATGCGGTTGATTTTATGCTTGAAAAGCTGATTGACCGGTCTGCCGGCATCCATACGATCAATCAGAAACTGTCCTCGGATTTCGAATACGGGCTGAAGCTGATCCGGGAAAAAACCGGCCGCAACCGGTTCTTTATTTCCCGCTATGCCCTTGAAAATCCGGAGACCTTTCTCAATCAGCTGATTAAAACCGAATTTAACAAGGTCAATGCGGACATGAGCGAAGTGAATCTGAATATGAATGACCGGGATTCTTCAACCACATAAAAACCATTTACACAGCTTGATTAATTTTATAAGACCTTAGGCAATAATTACGGCGTACCCGGTGTACGCCGTAATTGTTATAAATGACAATCTATAAAAACAAACAAAATTGCCATGATCGGAATATCAAAACTTTATTGCGGAACCGTTGAGCCGTCGGATGCCCTGCGCTACAGCCGCAGTTCCAGGGATCTGCCCTCCCATCTGCTGCAGTTTTCAGAAGATAAAAAACCCGTTGTGGTCTGGAATATCACGCAGCAATGCAACCTGAAATGCATTCACTGCTACGCCCATGCCAAGGCCGGGCTGCAAGATAATGAGCTCTCAACTGAAGAGGGCAAACGCTTAATCGATGATTTATCGGCGATGGGTGCACCGGTGCTCCTTTTTTCCGGCGGGGAACCCCTGATGCGAAAGGATCTGCCCGAACTGGCCGCCTATGCCATTGAAAAGGGAATGCGGGCCGTGATCTCCACCAACGGCACACTGATTGGCAGAGAGACAGCCAGGGTGTTTAAGGATATCGGCCTTTCCTATGTGGGCATCAGCGTGGACGGCAACAAGGCCATAAACGATAAGTTCCGCGGGGTGGACGGCGCATTTGACATGGCCATGAAGGGTATTGAAAACTGCCAGGCCGAAGGCATTAAAGTGGGGCTTCGGTTTACTATCAACAAATTCAACGCCGAGCATGTGCCGTTTCTCTTTGACCTTCTGGAGGAGCGCGATATCCCGCGGATCTGTTTTTATCATCTGGTGTATTCCGGCCGCGGTTCCTCTTTGGTAAACGATGATCTCTCCCATGAGGAAACCCGAAGAACCGTTGATCTGATTATTGACCGGACAAAAGATCTCCACGACAAGGGCAAACCCAAGGAAGTGCTGACCGTGGATAACCACGCGGACGGACCGTATCTGTATCTGCGCCTGTTAAAGGAAGACAGGGAGCGGGCCGCGGAAGTGCTTGAGCTGCTTAAAATGAACGAGGGCAATAATTCCGGCCGCGGCATCGGCTGTATCAGCTGGGACGGCGAAGTTTACGCTGATCAGTTCTGGCGACACAAGAGCTTCGGCAATGTGCGAAACCGGCCGTTTTCGGAAATCTGGACCGATCTTTCCGACCCCCTGATGAAAAAGCTTAAAAACAAAAAAGCCTATGTGACCGGCCGATGCGCCAAATGCCAGTGGTTAGACATTTGCGGGGGCAATTTCCGGGTTCGCGCTGAAGCCGTGACCGGTGACCTGTGGGCGCCGGATCCGGCCTGCTACCTGACGGATGAAGAAATCAGCAGCAATGAAATAAAGGGGTAATCAACATGCTATTTCCGGACTATCGTGCCAGACGCATGCGCCAATCTGCCGGCTTTCGGCGGATGATCCGGGAGACTGCGCTTTCCGTGGATGATCTGATTCTGCCCATGTTTGCCATTGGCGGAAAGGACGTGAAAAACCCGATTCCATCCATGCCCGGTCATTATCAGCTATCCATAGATCATATCGTCAAAGCTGCCGGCCAGGCCTATGAACAGGGGATCCCGGCCATCATGCTGTTTGGCATCCCTGAAAAAAAGGATGAGCTGGCCACCCGGGCCTATGCCAAAGACGGCATTGTCCAGAAAGCGATCAAGGAGATCAAGAAAAAGCTGCCGGAGCTGATGGTCCTTACCGATGTCTGCCTGTGCCAGTATACGGATCATGGCCACTGCGGCGTAGTGGAAAAGGGGATCATCGACAATGACGCTACCCTGGATCTCCTGGCCCGAACGGCCATCTCCCATGCCCAGGCGGGTGCGGATATGGTCGCGCCGTCGGACATGATGGACGGCCGGATAAACGCCATCCGCGAGGGCCTGGATGACAATGGCCTAAGCCAGGTGCCCATTATGAGCTATGCGGCCAAATACTGCTCCGCCTACTACGGGCCGTTCCGGGCAGCCGCAGAGTCGGCCCCGCAGTTCGGCGACCGGCGGACCTATCAGATGGACCCGGCCAATGCCCAGGAGGCCATCCGCGAGGTCACCATGGATGTGGAGGAAGGCGCGGATATTATCATGATAAAACCCGCCCTGCCCTACCTGGATGTTATCTACCGGGTGCGCGAAGAAATCGATCTGCCCGTGGCCGCTTATAACGTCTCGGGCGAGTATGCCATGATCAAGGCTGCCGAACAGATGGGCTGGCTAAACGGCACCGAAGTTATGATGGAGACCTTAACCGGCATCAAGCGGGCCGGTGCGGACATGATCCTCACCTACTTTGCCATGGATGCCGCCGCCGCATTAAACGCAGCCGGATAATTTTTGGAGAAAAGCCCCATTGAGTGCTGAAAAGCCCGAATCCCATCCCGGAAACCAGGCATCCACCCCCAAAAATGCCAACCTTCGGCTGGTAGCCTGGGAGGTGACCCGGAACTGCAACCTAAACTGCGCCCATTGCCGGGCTGCCGCCACCAACCAGGATTATGCCGGAGAGCTGGATACCCCGGCGGCGCTTCGGCTGCTTGACCGGATCGCCGAAGTCGGCCAGCCGATCGTCATTCTAACCGGCGGCGAGCCGCTCATGCGGCCGGATATTTTCGAGCTGGCGGAATACGGCACCGCCAAGGGGCTCCGGATGGTGATGGCGCCCAACGGCACATTGATTACCGAAGCGGTGGCCCAAAAAATGGCGGCCTCCGGCATTCAGCGCATCAGCGTCAGCCTGGACGGGGCCACCAAAGAGCGGCACGACGGCTTTCGCGGCGTTGACGGCGCGTTTGAAGGGGCGCTTAGGGGCATTGAGGCGGCCAAATCCCAGGGTATTGAATTTCAGATCAACACCACCATCAGCAAATACAACTATGATCAGATTCCCGAGATCCTCAAACTGGCGGAAAACCTGGGCGCTGTGGCGCTGCACATTTTCCTGCTGGTGCCCACCGGACGCGGGAAATATATCGTGGACCAGGCCATCACCGCAGAGGAATACGAATACACGCTGAACTGGTTTTATGATCAGAAACAGAAAACCAATCTTCAGCTAAAGGCCACGTGTGCCCCGCATTATTACCGGATTCTCAGGCAGCGGGCGCGCCAGGAGGGCCTCTCGGTGACCTATGACACCCATGGCCTGGATGCAGTCACCCGGGGCTGCCTGGGCGGCACATCCTTCTGCTTTATCTCGCACACCGGTATTGTGCAGCCCTGCGGTTTCCTGGATCTAAACTGCGGCGATGTGACCCAAACCCCGTTTTCAGAAATCTGGTGGCATTCCGGGATCTTTAACCAGCTGCGGAACTTTGACAACCTCAAGGGCAAATGCGGGGCCTGCGAGTTCAAGTCCGTCTGCGGCGGATGCC
This sequence comes from Desulfobacterales bacterium, assembly GCA_034520365.1. Lineage (NCBI taxonomy): Bacteria > Pseudomonadati > Thermodesulfobacteriota > Desulfobacteria > Desulfobacterales > Desulfobacterales bacterium. Next base: position 1,388,631 of record JAXHNP010000006.1, on the reverse strand, counting down.
GCGCCCGGGCCTATGAAGCCACCGGCGACTATCTGGCGGAAGAACCCCTATGCAGCTATCAGCCCCGCTCAAAAACGAGCAGCTAGATGGCACCTGCGAAAACCTGAACACTGAAACCTGAAACTGATACAGCGGAGTTTAGGGAGCATGCAGGCAAATGATCTTTCAATCGAGCAGCTTGCCGGCCAGCGGCTGATGGTCGGATTTGACGGCACCGAGCTGACCGATGAGTTAAAACTTCAGATTGATACGATTAAAGCGGGCGGGGTGATTCTCTTTGCCAGAAACATCCAAGACCCGGCGCAAGTCCGCCGCCTGTGCTTTTCCATCCAGGATTATGCCAGATCCTGCGGCCAGCCGCCCTTATTTATTGCCGTGGACCAGGAAGGCGGCGTGGTAGCCCGGCTTAAAGCCCCCTTTACGGAGTTTCCCGGAAACCCCGCCATGAGCGGACCGGCAGATGCGATCGAATTTGCGGAAACAACCGCCAAAGAGCTTACCGAGGCGGGCTTTAACATGAACATGGCCCCGGTCGTAGATGTCGCCCCTGAAAGCTTTGACTCCGTGAATGCCAAACGCATATTCGGCCATGACCCGCAATATGTGGCGCAGATGGGCAGCACAGTAATCCGGCATTTTCAAACAAACGGGCTCATGGCTGTGGCCAAACATTTTCCCGGCATCGGCCGGACGGTTTTAGACTCCCACTATGAACTCCCGACTTTGGACAGTCCCCTCGCGGACATGGAAGCCTATGACCTGATTCCTTTCAGGGCCGCGGTCGAAAATCAGGCAGCCGGCATCATGCTCTCTCACATTCGATACACCGGCCTTGACCCGGACTGGCCCGCCAGTCTGTCGGCAAGAATCGCAAATGAGCTGCTGCGGCAAAAGCTCGGCTATAACGGCCTTGTTATCACAGATGATCTTGACATGGGGGCGATTGCCAAGCATTATGACATTAAAACCATTATTCGGCGGGTGATGAATGCAAATGTGGATATCGCCCTGATCTGCCATCCCGGCCCGAACATTGAAGCCGCGCGGGATGAAATCTTGCAGTCCATGCGCGAGGATGCCGGCTTTTATGCGGAAGGACTTGCCTCCGTTAACCGAATGGCTGAACTAAAAAATCAATTCATTGATACCCATAATGTTTAAAATTGCAGCCGGCGCCTTTGTTCTGTACGCCGCCTACTGCGGCCTGATATTTCTGGCCCAGCGGCCGGTGATGTTTCCGCGGCAAATTATTCAGACCCCGGCCCGGCCGGATCTCTCAAATAAATCCGGTGAAGTGGTTTGGGTGCCCACCGAATTTGGACAAGTAGAAGCCTGGTATCTAAAGCCGCAAACCGGCGTCCCGCCCTACCCCATAATGATCGTTGCCCATGGAAACGGGGAACTGATTGATGATAACCTGGCAGACGGGCTTTATATGGCCGCCCGGGGGATCGGGGTCCTGCTGGTGGAATATCCCGGTTACGGCCGGTCCCCGGGGCGGCCGTCCATGGGAAGCATTTCAGAGACCTTTACAAACGCCTATGACCTTATCACCCGGCGCCCGGAAGTGGACGCTTCAAAGGTGGTTTTGTTCGGCCGCTCGCTGGGCGGCGGCGCGGTCTGTGACCTGTCGCGGCACCGCCCGTCCGCGGCCATGATTCTGATGTGCACCTTCACGGACACCCGGTTTTTTGTAAAGCGCTATCTGGCGCCGGCCAGCCTCACCCGGGATCCGTTTGATAACCTGGAAGCCGTATCCGAATATCAGTCACCTGTTTTAATCATCCATGGCCGGCAGGATGAAGTCATCCCGTGGGAGCATGGCAGGCGTCTTTACGAGGCTTCGCCAAACGGACAAATGGTATCCTATGACTGCGGGCATAATGATTTTCCCCTGGCTTTTCGCGAAACCATTGTCGACTTTCTGAATCCACATATCATGCAAAAAAAAGAACCGAATCAATCCGATCTCGACGGAGGTGTCCATGAACCGCGATGAAATGCTGTCCAGAATTCAACATGCCAATCAACCCTGGGACTTTGTCATCATCGGCGGCGGGGCCACCGGGCTGGCCTGCGCGATTGAGGCCGCATCCCGCGGTTATCAGACTATCCTGCTGGAGCAGGACGACTTTTCCAAAGGCACTTCCAGCCGGAGCACCAAGCTGATCCATGGGGGCGTGCGGTATCTGCAGCAGGGTAACATCACCCTGGTTCTGGAAGCCCTGAAAGAGCGGGGGCTGCTTCGAAAAAACGCCCCGCATTTAGTTCATAACCTGCGATTTGTGGTGCCCAACTACGATTGGTGGGAGGGTCCGTTCTACGGCATCGGTCTCAAGGTCTACGATATGCTGGCCGGAAAACACGGGTTCGGCCACTCCAAGTTCCTGTCCAAGGAAAAAACCCTGGAATATTTGCCGACCATCGAAACCAAGGGGCTTCGCGGAGGCGTCATTTATTATGACGGCCAGTTCGATGATGCGCGCCTGGCGGTGAATATGGCCCAAACCGCGGCCGAGCAGTCGGCCACTATGATCAATTATATGAAGGTCACCCGGTTGCAAAAGCAGAACGACATCGTCTCCGGGGTTAAGGCCAAGGACATGGAGACCGGAACGGAATACGACATCCCGGCCAAAGGGGTGATTAACGCCACCGGCGTATTCACGGACAGCATTTTAAAAATGGATGAGCCCGATACGGAAGGTATGATTATGCCCAGCCAGGGCATTCACATCGTGCTGGACAAGTCATTTCTGCCGGGAGACAGCGCCATTATGGTGCCGCATACCGCGGACGGCCGGGTGCTTTTTGCCACGCCCTGGCATGACAAGGTCGTTGTGGGCACCACAGACACGCTGATAAAGGACATCTCCCTGGAGCCGCGGGCTATGGAAGAAGAAATCGAATTTCTGCTGACCCATGCCGCCCATTATCTCACCAAAGACCCCTCGCCGAGTGATGTTTTAAGCATATTCGCTGGCCTACGGCCCCTGGTCAGCGAAGGCTCAGGCGGCAACACCGCGGCCATCTCCCGGGATCACACCATTCATATCTCCCGATCCGGCCTAGTGACGATTACCGGCGGGAAATGGACCACCTGCCGGAAGATGGCGGAGGATACCATTGATCAGGCCGCCACCGTGGCTCAACTGCCGGATTCATCGTCTGTGTCCGCAGATCTTCATATTCACGGATTTCATAGAAACAGCGAAAAATTCGGCGAACTTGCCATCTACGGATCCGATGCGCAGTCCATTATCGATCTGATGAATGAAAATGGCGACTATAAGGAAAAACTTCACGGGAATTTCACCACGGTGGCGGCGGAAGTCATCTATGCGGTGCGCCGGGAGATGGCCCGCACGGTTGAGGATTTCCTCTCCCGCCGGACCCGCGCGCTGCTGCTGGATGCCCGGGCCAGCATGGAGATGGCGCCCAAAGTCGCCGAACTTATGGCCCATGAACTGAAAAAAGACGAGGCCTGGACAGCCAACCAGGTTCATCAGTATCGGCAGTTGGCGTCCGGGTACCTGATTAATTAATTCGTTTAAATTTTTTCGGAGGAGTACGAGTACCGTCCCGCTCACGCGGGACTTGAGTACGATTAAGTTACTTAGAAGCACCCCCCCGGGGCCGCCGCCCAGGACCGAGCCTATAAATAGCTTTAAAGGCACTGAGGCACGGTAAATTTGTTCTATCTATTTTTCAGGCGGGCACGGTGGCCCGCCCTACGAATGGGGAAAAACCCGATTCATCGATAGGGTCGGCCACCGTGCCGACCATAAATTCTTGATTTTATCAACCTAATACCTAACACCCAAAACCTAATACCCGTAAAGTTACTTAGACGAGGACGGCTTTGCCGCAGGCCGCAGGCGCCCCACCAGAAACCCGTCAATCATGAGGCTGATGAAATGATGGCCCACGCACACCAGCAGGGCTTCACCGTATTCCGGAAACAGGGAGACCTGAAGGATAACCGAAAGGGGAAGGGTTTTCTGTATCCCCATAAAGAGGATGCCTTCCCGCCGGCCGGGGGGAATCTGAAAAAACCGGATGCTCAGCCAGGCCGCACCCAGAAGGGTCAGATGAAAGGCAAACACCAGCAGGACGATAATTAACAATTGGCCCTGGGAGGAAAGTACCACCGGTTTGGACTGGGCGATGCCCATCCAGACGATCCCCAGGATAAGCAGTTGATTGATTATCTGAAACCGGCTGGTGTGGCCCTGTATCCAGCGATACAGAATGGATCTGGCAAAAAGACCGATCAGTAAAGGCAGCACCACGAACAATCCGATTTTTATCATAACCGAAGCCTTGTCAATCACAATGGCGGTCTCATTGCCGGTCAATTCCAAAAGCAGGGACAAGGAAATCGGTATGGTGGCAACGGCCAGCATATTGGCGATCACGGTGATCACCAGTGAATGGGCCATTCGCCCGCCGGCCGCGCCGGTCATCACCACCCCGGAGCTCAGGGTGGTCGGCATGACGGCCACCAGGAACAGCCCGATTTTAATCCCGGCATTAATGGGCAAAAACTGGAGACACGCCGCAAGCACCGGGGAAATGATAAAAATCAAGATCAATGCGTGGACCGTGCCTTTTAAATCCGCCAGCCCCGCCCGAATCCGGCGCGGATCCAAAATCATCCCGGAAAAGAGGAATACCAAAAATATGACCAGATTCGGTCCGTAATGCTGTTTACACCATCGCCCGGCCTCAACCGTCAGATTGGTCACGTCCGCCAGGGTAATGGCAAAAACCAGGACAAGTCCCGCCAGAAACCAGTACTTTTTTATCAAATTCAACAGGTTCATCACATCCTTCAGGCATAATTTTTTATTGCAGAGTTTGGCAGAATCAGGTTAAGAATATAAAATTTGCATATACCAATTCTTTAAACAAACATCCACATAGAATTCGCCGGTTTTGGACACTTTCTCCCAGAAACAATTTAATTTTTTGCCAAATGATCCGGCCTGTGGCTCATAAGCCGGCAGGATCTGTCTGAGTTTTCTAAATGCGATTAAAACGACTTGAAATTTCAGGGTTTAAATCGTTTCCGGATAAATGCGCCATTGATTTTCCGCCGGGGATTTCCGCGGTAGTGGGCCCCAACGGCTGCGGGAAAAGCAATATTTTTGATGCCATCAAGTGGGTGATGGGCGAGCAGAGCATCAAGCAGCTGCGGGGCAAGTCTAGTGGAGATGTCATTTTTGCCGGCACTGACAAGCGGGCGGCTCTAAACCTGGCCGAAGTTTCCCTGATTCTCGCAAATGACGGCGGCCATCTGCCGGACGGGGTGGACCAGTACGCCGAAATCATGATCACCCGCCGGCTCTACCGTTCCGGGGAAAGCGTATATCTGCTGAATAAGCAGCCATGCCGGTTAAAGGATATTCACAATATTTTTCTTGGTTCCGGCATGGGCTCCAGATCCTGCGCGATTGTGCAGCAAGGCAATATCGGCGCCATTACCGAAGCCTCGCCGGAAGAGCGGCGCAGTTTTGTCGAGGAAGCTGCGGGCGTGATGCGGTATAAAACCCGAAAAAAGGAGGCACTCCAAAAGGTACAGACCACCCGCCAGAATTTAGACCGCTTAAACGATATCATCGAGGAAATTGAACAGCAGCTCTCCGGCCTCTTCAAGCAGGCCGAGACCGCCAAACATTACAAAGACCTCAAGGCCCGGCTCAAAGAAACGGATACCCGGGTCGCCGTGCACTATTACCTCACCTATGCCAGGCAGATCGAAAAAGCCGAGGCTGAATTAGCGGCGCTTTCCCAAAAAGATGCCGACCAGTCGGATGCGCTGGCGGATTTAAACTCCCGGCTTCAGCAGCTTCAATCGGAAACCTCGGAAAAAGAGGCCGCCATTTCTGACAAACGAACCAAAACCAGCGAAAAACAGCGGCAGCTTGATAAGCTGGAATCGGAACTCGCCTATCGGCAGCAGGAAAAAGACCGACTGGCAGATGAAATCAATGAATTACGGACTTCCCACCAAAACCTGATTGAAAAAAATGAACAGCTGGATGCGGAAATTGCCGAAGAAGCAGAAAATGAAAAACGGCTTGCCGCGGATATCCAGGAAATTAAAACCACGATTGAACAGGAAAGCGCCAAATCAAAGAAAATCCGCGAGCAATTAAAAAGCGCCAATGAAAAACTGGAGACCCAGCAAAGCCGGGTAATGGAGTTATCCGCCTATAAAGCCAAGTATCAGAATATCTACCAGAATGCCCAGGCCAACAAGGACAATCTGAAAAAACGGCTCAAGCGGCTGATCACCGATGAGGCCGAAGCATTGCAGACGGTTGAGGAGCTCTCCGAGGCGGAAGCCGATGCCAATGAACGGCATGAAAGCCTGGGCCATGAACTCGATGACCTGAAGACGCAGATTGACGACACCCGGTCGGTGCTCTCAGAGAAAAACGAGGCGCTCGGCAAACAGGTAAAAACCGTCAATACCCTGATCAATGAGCGCAGCAAACTGCGGTCCCGCTACTCCGCGCTTAAAAGAATGGAGGAAAACTACGAATGGTATAAAGACGGGGTCAAGCACATCATGAAGCACCCGGAAGCGGTGACCGGCGGCAATAAATCGCCGGACCAGGCGATTCTGGGAACCATCGCAGACGCCGTCACTCCGGCCGGCAGCTATGAATTGGCCCTTGAAGCCTGCCTTGGCGAGGCCCTCCAGTTTATTCTGGTTTCAGACCGGCAGACCGGCGCGGATGCGATTAACTACCTTAGGGAAAAAGATGCCGGCCGATGCGGATTCATGCCCCTGCATTCATTAGAAGATGAATCCCCCCTGCCCGCGCCGGATCAAAACGGAACCGACTTTCTGATCAATCATTTACGTATCGAAAACGGATTTGAGGCAACCATCCGGCACCTGGTGGGCTGGACACGGGTGGCGGAGGATTTTGACAGTGCGCTCCGGATCAAAAAAACCACGCCGGACACGCCCGTGGTAACGAAATCCGGGGATTTCATCTCATCAACCGGCGTCATGGTTGGCGGCAGCGCCGGCAAGCTGACCGGTATTTATGAGAAAAAGCACGAAATCCGGGAATTGAATCAAAACATTTCCGATTTGAGCGAACGCATCACCACTGAAGAAAGCAAGCAGTCCGCGCTTGAGGCGGATATCCGCCAGCTTGAGACCACGCTCTACGAAATCAATGAGCAGAAGCAAACCATCGAAACGGAGCGGGCCCAGATAGAAAAGGATTTATACAAAACCGCCGAGCGGCTGAAACATGCCCGGCGGCAACATGAGATCATCTGCCTGGAAAAGGAGCGCCTGGAAGGGGAAAAGGAGGACATCGAAACCGAGATTGCAGAGCATGATACCGCCCTGGAAGCCATTAAACAGGATATCGCGGAAGCCGATGCCGCGGTGAATGAAACCAAGCAGACCATCGAAACGCTCTCTGAAACCGTCAAATCCCATGACCAGCACGAGGTCAATTTAAAAATGGATATGACAAAGCTCCAGGCAGAGCTCGATTCCTCCCGCTCAACCCTTCGCCGGCTCCGCAAGTTCAGCGAGGACAGCGGCAATCAGATCGAAAACATCCGCTCAGACATTGAAATTAAAACCGAGCGGCAGCATAAGGCGGAAGAATCCATCCAAAGCCTTAATACACGGATCGCTGAAGAGCAGACCGCGATGGCGGAGATGAATAGCGCGCTTAAAGCAGCCGAAGAAGACTATCAATCGCTGAGTCAGCAGATCAAATCGATTGAGAGCACCATCGCCAAAACCAAACAACACCTCAGCAAAGCCCAGGAAAAGCGGCATCAGCTGGAACTCGACCTCTCCCGGTACAAAATCAATCAGGATAATGTGACCAACCGGTTCCTGGAACAATATGCCGACTCCTTTACCCGGTATGTAAACGAATACCGGCCGGTGGTGGAAAGCGCTGATTTTTCCATTGAGCGCGAAGAAGCAAACCGCACGGAAATAAAAAGAGAGATCGAATCCCTGGGTGAGGTGAACTTAGCCGCCATTACCGCCTATGAAGAGCAGAAGGCAAGGTATGATTTTTTTGTGGAACACCGCGACGACCTGGTGAGCGCATTAAATGACCTGCATAATGTCATCCAGCGGATCAACAAAATCACGCAGAAACTCTTTGTGGATACGTTTGAAGCCATTAATGAAAAATTCCGCGAGCTCTTCCCAAAGCTCTTTGAAGGCGGCAAAGCATGGCTCGAGCTCACCCAGCCGAATGATCCGCTGGAGACCGGGGTGGAACTGATGATCCATCCGCCCGGCAAAAAGCTAAGCCGCCTGAGCCTTCTCTCCGGCGGGGAAAAAGCGCTTTCCGCCATTGCGTTTATTTTTTCCATCTTTTTAATAAACCCCGCCTCCTACTGTCTTCTGGATGAAATCGATGCACCGCTCGATGAAGTCAATATTCACCGGTTCAACGAGCTGCTGCGGATCATCGGTGAAAAATCCCAGATTATTATGGTCACCCACAATAAAAACTCCATGGAATTCGCTGATGTGCTCTATGGCATTACCATGGGCGAGAGCGGGGTTTCAAAAATCGTATCTGTGGATGTCGAACGGATCCTGGATGAAACAACGACTGACAACGAAAGTTCGCAACCTGTAAGGAAGCTCCAATGATTGAATTTGCGCTTGATCTGATAGCCCTTCTCGAGTTCGGCCTGGACTGGACAATAACCCGCATCTCCGGGTTTCTGCCGGAGACCCTTGGATTTCTTCTGATTATTTTCCTGATACTTATGATCCGGCGGATCCGGCGGCGGCGAAAGCTGAAAAAAATCGCGGGCATCAAGCCGGGTGAAACGGAGACGTCGGCGATAGAGGAGCCGGCAGCGGAAAGGCCGGCTCCCTGGGATACTGGAAAAACAGCTGAAATTACGGCGGCCGAAGCAGAAACTGAGCCGGAAATGCCGGAAGCCGAACCGCCGGCACCTGAGATCGAAGCGGAAGAGAAAGAGGAAGCGGAAGCGGTCGGTTTTTTCGGACGCCTTAAAAACGGGTTATCCAAAACCCGGCAGTCATTTTCCAGGCAAATCGAATCTGCTTTTTCAGGCGGCGGCATTGACGAGGAGGCGCTTGAGCAGATCGAGGAGGCCCTGATTACCGCAGATGTCGGTGTTGACACAAGCATGGAGCTGATCGACCGGATTTCCCGGGCGAAAACATCCGTAAATGATATGACAGCATTCAAAAATCTTTTGAAAACAGAAATGCAGTCGTTCATCGATTACGGTGAGCCGCCGCCATGCCTTACCAAGCCGTATGTTATCATGGTTGTGGGCGTCAACGGGGTAGGCAAAACCACGACCATCGGCAAACTTGCCGCCAAGTATCGATCCGAGGGCAAAAGTGTGGTTCTGGGGGCTGCGGACACATTCCGGGCCGCGGCGGTGGAACAGCTTGAAATCTGGGGCGAGCGGGCCGGGGCCGATATCGTCAAGCACCGGGACAAAGCCGACCCGGCGGCCGTGGCCTATGACGCGGTGCAGGCTGGACAGGCGCGAAATTCAGACATCGTGATCATAGACACCGCCGGCCGGCTGCACACCAAGGTCAATCTGATGGAGCAGCTCAAAAAAATAAAGCGCACGGTTTCCCGGCAGATCCCGGATGCCCCCCATGAAATCCTGCTGGTCGTTGACGCCACCACCGGCCAGAATGCCATCTCCCAGGCAAAAATGTTTCATCAGGACATGGGGATTACGGGTATTGCGCTGACCAAACTGGATGGCACAGCCAAAGGCGGCATTGTCATCGGCATCAGCCATGTCCTTAACATACCGATACGCTATATCGGCATTGGCGAAAAAATTTCCGACCTCCAGCCGTTCGATCCGCAGATGTTCATTGATGCGCTGTTTTAGGCTGCGGAAACATAGAATTGATAAGGAAGCGGCGGCAGCCTGATTTGCAAAATTTAAAAAAATTCCTTTCCGAATGCGGTCTTTCTACCCCCCTTCTCCATGGCCATATCAGGGTTTAGCCTCTTCGCATTAAATTAACCGCCATACATCGCCAGACGCCATGATAATGGGGGTATCATTTCATACTAATACAGCATCTTGATGCTTTGACGGTTCAAAACGCAATGGATAAGGTGCTTAACAGAATATTATTTTAAAAAAAATTGAAAAAATCGCATTTTATGTATTGACATGGGGTAATGCCTCCTATAAGGTTCCAATTAATCAGGGCTTTTTTAACCTTTAAATCAAAAAAAGGGAGGGAAGTATGACTAAAGCAGAAATCGTCGAAAAAATGGCCAAAGATGCCGGGATTTCAAAGGTTGCTGCAAGCGCCGCGTTGAACTCCTTCATGGACGGCGTTACCAAAGCACTCAAGAAAAAAGATGGCAAAGTGACGCTGGTAGGATTCGGCACATTCGCGAAAGTCCGCCGCAAAGCCAGAACCGGCCGCAATCCCCAGACCGGGGATCCCATCAAGATCAAAGCCCGCAACGTTGTAAAATTCAAGCCCGGCAAGATGTTAAGGGAATCGGTTTAAGCTGCAAAAATGCATTTGAATGATTAAGAGGCAGTAATTTCCCTGCGGAAGTTACTGCCTCTTTTTTTATTTGCTTTTCAAGCTGGCTGGCCTTTAGGCCGGAATTCTTTGCTTACATGGTATACCGAACATCAAACCCCTGCATATCGCCCTTATAAGTTTCTTCTGTTATATCAATATCCGTTACATTGGCAACGGGCGGCCCCTTTCGGCACCATTCCAGCATCTGATCGACTTTTTCCGCATCTCCCTCTATCAGGGCCTCAACATTTCCGTCGGATTTATTGCGGACCCAGCCGTTAACCCCGATCTGTTCAGCCGCCCGCATGGTTTCCATTCGAAAATTAACGCCCTGGACGCGTCCCTCGATGATTGCCCGTACGCGTTTTTTGTCTGCCATAGCTATCACCTCCAATTCTAATCACTAAACATTTGTCCGCGTCAACGCAAAGCAGAGAAAAAGTTCAGGAAACAAGCGCCTTGAAATCAGCTTCGCTTAAAACGGCAATCCCGAGCGCTCTGGCTTTCTCCATCTTTGAGCCCGGGGATTCGCCGGCAACCACATAATCGGTTTTGCTGCTGACCGAGCCGGCCACTTTGCCGCCGGCCGATTCAATCTCCTGCCTGGCCTCATCCCGGGTCATGGTTTCAAGCTTACCGGTCAGCACAAAGGTGCGGCCGGCCAGTTGATTGCTCTGCGGTCTTTCAGCCGGCGTCTGGATCTCAACCCCGCTATCCAGCATCGCCTGGATGGTTTTCCAGTTTTCCGGCCGGCTGAAAAACTCGTAAATGCTTGATGCCACCACCGGCCCGATGCCGTCTATGGCTTCCAGCTCTTCGGTGGATGCCCGGGATAACGCATCCAAATCCGTGTAGCGCTCTGCAAGGATACTGGCGGTATGCTGGCCCACATGCCGGATACCGATGGCATACAGAAATCGCGCCAAAGAAATTTTTTTGCTCTCTGAAATGGCATTGACAAGATTCTCGGCGGATTTATCCCCCATGCGCTCAAGCTCTCTCAGCTGATCCCGGGAAAGCTTGAAAATATCCGCATACGAGGCCACGTAATTTTTCTCCACCAGCTGGTCAATCAGCTTATCCCCCAGCCCGTCAATATCAAACGCCGCCTTGGACGCCAGGTGCTTGATATTGGCCTTTAGCTGGGCCGGGCAGTTGACGTTGATGCAGCGGGTAATCGCCTCCTCATCCCGAACCGCCCGGGCGCCGCAGACCGGACATGTTTTGGGCATCTCAAACGGCAATTCAGAGCCGTCCCGCGAAGCGGTGATCACCTTCACCACCTCAGGAATCACGTCTCCGGCCCGCTGCACGAATACCTCATCCCCGATCCGGACATCTTTTTTCCTGACCTCATCCTCATTATGAAGCGAGGCCCGGCTGACCATCACGCCGCCGACATTAACCGGCTCCAACCGCGCCACCGGCGTGAGCGCCCCGGTTCTTCCCACCTGAACCCGGATGTCGACCACTTTGGTCCGCTCCTGAAGCGCTGCAAATTTAATGGCAATCGCCCATGGAGGACTCGCCCGACGCGAGCGTTTTGAGTTAGCAACAAGCTCTTGCTGAAAGGAGAAGCGGTCCACCTTGACCACCATCCCGTCAATCTCATAGCCAAGTGACAGGCGTTTTTCATTTAACTCCCGGTAATAGGCCAGGGCTTTTGAAATATCGATTTGGTAGCGGATCAGCGGATTAATGCGAAACCCCAGATTCTCAAGCCGGCGAAGCACCTCTGCGTGGGAATCCGCGGCAGTTAATTCCGGGGCCACGCCCACGCCGTAGACATAGATTTCAAGCGGCCGCCGGGCGGTGATCCGCGAGTCCAGCTGGCGGAGCGATCCGGCCGCGGCGTTTCTGGGGTTGGCAAAAAGGGATTGATTCTCAGCCAGCCGGCGCTTGTTAAGGGCTTCGAAATTATCCTTTGTAATGATTACTTCGCCCCGGACTTCAAGCGTTTCAGGTACTTTTTGGCTTCCGGCGGGCGTGATCACCAACGGGACTGAAGAAATGGTTTTGATGTTGGGGGTTATGACCTCCCCGACTTGGCCGTCGCCCCGGGTGGAGGCCATGGTCAGCCGGCCGTTTTCATATACCAGTTCCACGGCCACGCCGTCCAGCTTGGGCTCGGCGGTATAAAGGATCTCTTCCGCCGTATCAAGAAAGCGCTTCACCCGCTGATCGAATGCAATCAGCTCATTCTCACTAAAGCCTTTATCCAGGCTGAGCATGGGAATCGAATGCGCCACCGTCTCGAACTTGTCCAGCGGCTCAGAGCCCACGCGTGCGGTAGGGGAATCCGGCCGGGCGAGTTCGGGACAGGTATTTTCAAGCGAAATAAGTTCCTGCATCATCCGGTCATATTCGGCATCCGAGATTTCCGGATCATCCAGAACAAAATACCGGTAATTGTGCCGGTGCAGCTCTTTCTGCAAATATGCCGCCCGCTCTTCGGTTTCTGGATCAACACCGCCGGCCATTACAGGTCCCCTTTCGTCATAAAAATTTCTGGCAGCAAAGAACAAACCCGATGCCGGGTGCGTTTAAACCGTTTTTCTGAGAAACCCGGCTGCCAATCCCCGTGGGACAGGTCATCAGATATCACAAGTAAGCAGCCGATAGGAATCGAACGGTATCCGGAGACGGAAAACAATGCGGAGGCTTCCATTTCAACAGCAAGTGCCTCCTGGGCCTGATAATGCGCTATTTTTTCGGGCGTTTCATTAAAAAGCCCATCAGTGGTCCATATGGCGCCACCGTGGATCGCTGCCGGGCTCACATCCAAGCGGGACTGCAGCTTTTCCTGAAGCCCGGTGTTTGGAAATGAAGCCGCTGTGTTATCATTAAAATAACACCTTGTCGTACCTTCATCAACCAGGGCGCGGGTGGGGATAATCACATCGCCGATGCCAAGCACAGACGACAGGGCGCCGGCCCATCCATAATATATGATTTCTCCGGCCCCCCAGGCGATCAGATTTTCAAGCAGCGCCACCGCATAGGGGGCGCCCATGAAAGGGCCGATCACCGTGAGATCGCCCAGTATATAGAGCCGGCTCATCAGGACCCGATGGCTGGCTTCTGCTTTAAGATTCAGGGATTTTGGGATGGCTGCAATGTCGGCGGGATGGCTGACCATCAGCACCGAAAAGCCTGGTTCCAGTCCGGCAGGGGGGCGAAGCGGCTTTATGAGCCCATCTGTTTTTTCCATGCATTGACGGCCTTAAAAAATGGCGGCGGGCAGCCGGCTATTTATTCGGATCCACCAGGCCGGCCAGTTCATCCTTTACTTCATCAATTACGTCATAGAGCCACATCACATCCTCTATTGACAGGCGGCCCGCTTTAGCCGGTCGGCCTTCGGTGCCGTCTTTTTTCATTAAAATCCGGGGGCCGATTTGCAGCTTGGGCTCGCTTTCCCCGTATTGGTTGATGGATATCCGAAGACCGGTTTCCTCGTTTTTCCATTGCTTGATACATTTGTCCTTTTCCGGATCATAGCCGGCCATAATTCCTCCATCTATGTTGAAATTTTCGAAAAATCCGCCAGTAACGCAAATAGCCGGGATATCCGGCTTAACAACGCCAGGCGGTTCTGCCGCAGCCCGGCATTATCACTCATTACCAGCACATCGTCAAAAAATTGGTCCACCGGACTGCGCAGCGCGGCGACCGCAGTAAATGCCTGGTCAATCCGCCTCTCTGCCAGCATTTGTCTGACCTCTTCCCGAATGGCCGTAAACTTATCAAACAGGGCGTTTTCCGCCGGATACTCAAAAAGCGAGGGCTCCACTGTTTCATTTGCCGTGTCCGCGGGGTCCGCCTTTCGGATGATGTTCACCACGCGCTTAAAGCCGGTCGCCAGGGTATCAAATTCCGGCTCGTTTTTAAGCTGCTGAAGCGAGCGGGCCTTCTCGGCAATAACCGGCAGCTCATCGGATTGAGAGACCGAAAGGACGGCTGCCACGGCATCCCTGGCAATCCCTTCGGATTCCAATATATGCGCCAGGCGGTTCATCAAAAATGATTCTGCCTGCCCGGCAGCTTCCTCAAAAGACGTATGGGGCTTTATGTCCTTAAACGTGGCAAGGCTCATCGCGATCAGCTCATTTAAAGACAGGGCAAAACCATTTGCCAGGATAATCTGCAAGAGCCCGATACCCTGCCGCCTGAGCGCATAGGGGTCAGACGCGCCCGATGGGATCAGCCCGATCAAAAAACATCCGCAGATGGTATCAATCTTTTCAGAAATGCTTAAAACACTGCCGGGAACGGTTTCCGGAAGCTGGCCGCCGGAATATACGGGCCGGTAGTGCTCTTCTATGGCCTGGGCGCAAAGTTTTTCTTCACCGGCGGCCCGGGCATAAATGCGGCCCATCACCCCCTGGAGTTTGGGAAATTCGTTTACCATCTGGGAGACCAGGTCGGCCTTGGATAACCAGGCCGCCCGGTCCAGCTGCTTTGCGGTCTCCGGCGCCAGGGCCAGGTGACCGGCTATCTTTTCGGCAACGCTTCTGACCCGGCTCACCTTGTCAAACACAGAGCCCAGATCCGCCTGAAACAGCACGTGCTTTAACTTTTCGGTCATGTCGTCAGGGGAGACATTTAAGTCCGTTTTGAAAAAGAACCGGGCATCCTCCAATCGGGCCTTAAGCACCCGTTCATGCCCGCGCTTGATCAGGTCCATGTCTTTGGCCAGGGTATTGTTGACAGCCAGAAAACAGGGCATGACCCGATTCTCTTTATCCACCACCGCAAAATAGCGCTGGTGCTCGCGCATGGCGGTGATCAGGACTTCACGCGGAATCTCCAGAAACCGTTCATCAAAGGCGCCCAAAACCGTGGCCGGATATTCGATCAGGTTCGTGACAATATCCACCAGCTCCGCATCCGGCAGCACGGAGCCGCCCACCGGTTTGACCGCCTCCGCCATCTGCTGTTCCATTTGGACCCGGCGCGCTTTAATATCGGTAATTACCCACGCATCTTTTAATGCCGGCAGATACGCTGCGGCATCGGAGAGCTTGATTTTTTTGGGATACAGAAACCGGTGCCCGAAGGTATAGCGATTGCTTTTGATCTCGCCCACTGTAAACGATATGACCTGATCGCCAAGAAGAGCCAGCAAAGAGTGAATGGGTCGGGCGAATAAGATATTCAAATTCGACCACCGCATGGTCTTTGGAAACGGAATGGCCAGGACAAGGCCGGCCAGTGAGTTTTTCAGCATCGTTTTTGTGGCCCGGGCCGGATCGGTTTTTCGTGCCACCACGTATCGCCCCTTCTCCGTCTCCCTGACCAAGAGCCGGTCGAGCGGGACGCCGTTTTTTTCGGCAAACTTTTTCGCCGCTACTGTCGGCGTGCCGCTTTCATCAAATGCCACTTTTGCCGGCGGCCCCATGAGTTCCTGGGTCTGGGGCGTCTGCCGGTCCGCCACATCATCGATCATGACCGCAAGCCGCCGCGGGGTGCCGAACACGCGAGCCTCTCCGTGGGAAATCCGGTGCTGATCCAGATACTGAAGCAAACTACCAGAAAATGCTTTCAAGGCCGGCCCGATATAGCCGGCCGGGAGTTCTTCGGTTCCGATTTCAACCAGTAGCTGAGCCATTATTTCCTCATGTTAATGTAACCTAAATTTAGGTATAAATTGTCTGTCCCTAACACCTAACACCTAATACCCAATACCTAATATTCAACACCCAATACCTAACCCATCAACGGATGCCCCAAGGCTTCGCGCTGACGAATGTATGCCTCGGAACACTTCCGGGCCAGCTGCCGAATTCGGGCGATATAGCCGGTTCGCTCGGTCACGCTGATGGCGCCGCGGGCATCGAGAAGATTAAAGACATGCGAACATTTAAGGCAGTATTCATACGCCGGCACCACCAGATCATCCGCAATGATGCGGGTGGACTCGGCTTCAAATTTACTGAAAAAGTCAAACAGCATCTCAACATCCGCAGCTTCAAAATTATACGTGGACTGCTCCACCTCCTCCCGATGATGAATATCCCCGTAATTCAAACGATCATTCCATTTCAGGTCAAACACATTGTCCACACCCTGCAGGTACATGCAGATCCGCTCCAGGCCATAGGTGATTTCCACAGACACCGGATGCACCTCAATGCTTCCGGTCATCTGAAAATAGGTGAACTGGGTGATCTCCATCCCGTCCAGCCAAACCTCCCAGCCCAGGCCGGCGGCACCCAGGGTCGGGGATTCCCAGTCATCCTCAATAAACCGGATATCGTGTTCCAGCGCATCGATGCCCAGTTTTTTGAGACTTTGCAGAAACTGGGTCTGCACATCCAGCGGGGAAGGTTTAAGAATCACCTGGAACTGATAATAATGCTGGAGCCGATAGGGGTTTTCACCGTACCTGCCGTCCGTGGGCCGCCGGGACGGCTGTACATAAGCCACTTTCCAGGGTTCCGGCCCCAGGGCCTTTAAAAGTGTTGCCGGATGAAAGGTACCGGCCCCCACTTCCAGATCATAAGGCTGTTCAATAATACAGCCTTTCTGCGCCCAGAAATTCTGTAAAGAAAGGATCACGTCCTGAAACTTCATCTATGGATACCACCTGTATTTTATAATTATGCGGTTAAGCAGTCTTTTACATCAACCCGTCCGCATCTATTGATGCGTCCAAAAGCCGGCCATCCGGCACAGCATCCAAAATATCAGACCATTTGCCGCGCAGCGCCTGAATATTATCCGGAGTCCCTATCGCCCAGAGGCAGCCGCCGCCCCCGGCGCCGCAGAATCTGGCCCCGCACCCGGTCTCCCGTGCGGCAGCAACCAGGCGGGCGCCGGTCTCATCCAGCACATCCGGGGTGAGCTGACACCGAATATCTGTCTCCCGATTCATCCAGTAAACAGCCGCATCATAATCCAAATTTTCAATGGCCCCGGCGAATTCTCTCGTGCACCCGGCAATTTCCACCCATTCCCTGCGGGTATGGCCGGCAAGAAACCCGTTAACCCATCGGCTGTTAATATCTTTTGAAACGTGAGGTATTCCGCAATAGGCCAGCAGAAGGGATTTGTCAAGCAATGAATGCGTTGCCGCCGGGACCAGCGGTTTTTGCTCATAAACCGGGCGCCCTGCCCGGCTTTCCCAGGACCAGGCATGCACACCGCCGTATACCGCAGCCAGCTGGTCCTGAAGCCCGCATGGGACCCCGGCAATGCTCTGTTCAATGGCATGCGCCAGAAGCGCTATTTGATCCTTTGGCAGGGCCTGCTTTCCCATCTTCGCAAACAGTTTCTGATAAGCACCGATCATGGCCACCGCCGCCACCGAGGAACCGCCCAGCGCGCTTTGGGGCGGAGATGCGGAATCAATTTGGATATGAATGCCGTCTATGCGATAATAGGCGGCAACGGCAAACATCAGCCCCATGGGATGGGCAAACGGCAGCTCATCCAGCCTGTATTCAGCACTTTCAAACCCCCGGGAGGAAATCCGGACATACCCTTCCTGATGCGGGCTCAGCCGCACGGCGGTTTGCAGATTGACCGCGATATTGACCGTGCAGGGGCCAAGATAGGCCAAAGGATAATAAAAACTGCTGATATCAAGCGTCCCCCCCATATCCACCCGACAGGGGGCGGAGGCCTGGATGGATTCATTTTCGAGTATGTCTTGAATGGATGCAGCCATTACCGGTTCAGAATTTAAAGGTCCGCATTTGATTCAAAAACTTCAGGCTCTTGGGCTCCCGGCCCAGATGATAGGGGACAAAGGCCTCCAAAAACGGCAAGCCCTCTTTAACCGCCAAATCCGTGAATTTAAGGCGGCCGGCATTTCCCGGACGGCTTGCCTGAATCCAGAGGAGCTGCTTGACAGTTCCCCGGGAAAGCTGGTGCCGTATCGGTTGATCCGACAAACATCCTTGACATACCAGCCCGCCCTTAGCAAGATCAAAACCAAACCGATCGCCCCGGAGTTTTTCCAAATCCTTCCGGCAGCGGCTGCACTGCCTTAAATCCGGGGAGAGGCCGGAGAAGCTCAAAAAATAGAGTTGAAACACAATGCTGGTGACCCCGGGATTTTCGCCCGTATCCAGGGCCGTCAAGCTGTATCTGAGCAGCTGATAGATCTTCTGCTGCGGCTTTCCCTCTTCCAGCCAGGCAAATACCAATTCGGTCCAGTAACTGGCATACGCGGTGTTCAAAGGGTGTCCCCGGATGCTGGCAAACGGCTGCTGTAGCGCGGCCTCCTTGATCACCGGAAGCCCTCCTTTTCGGGGCAGCGCAGCGACAAGTGTCATCTCAGAGAAAAGCTCCAGCGTCCCGGAGAAGCGTTTTTTGCTTTTCCGGGCATATTTGGCCATCATGGTGACCTTGCCGTAATCAAAGGTCAGCAGGGTGACAATCAGGTCATGCTCCCCGTATTCAATTCGGCGGAGCAGAATACCGGAAGTGGATATGGTTGACATGAACTAAAGACCGAGAAAAAACGTGGCAAGCTGGAAATAGAAGAAAACGCTTATAATATCAATGGATGTGGTGACAAACGGACCGGTGGCTACCGCCGGATCAACGTCGAACCGGGCGAAGATCATGGGCAAAAGCGAGCCCACCAGCGCGGCAAGGGCCATTGACGAGGCAACTCCGGCACCGACGGAAATGGCAACCCACCCGGCGTTGTAATGAAGATGGGCCAGGGTGGCCAGGAGCAGACCATACACGCCCCCGAGAATCAGCCCCACCATGAGTTCCTTGGATACCACCTGCCACAAATGTCGGATATTAATGCGGCCGGTGGCAATACCGCGAACGACAATAGTAGAGGATTGAATCCCGATATTTCCGCCCATGCCCATGATAACCGGTATAAACGCGGCCAAGTAGGCGACTTCCTTTAAACTTTGCTCAAAATGATCGATAATAAATACCGCGATAATCCCGCCCACAAAACTTGCAAACAACCAGGGCAGCCGGATCCGCGTGCTGCGGAGGACGGATTTGGTCTCTACAAACTCCTCGCCGACACCGGCCATTTTCAGTATGTCCTCTGTGGCCTCTTCCCGGAATACGTCGATTACGTCATCAACCGTTACAATCCCCACCATCTGCTGATCTTCATTCACGACCGGCACAGCCAGAAAATTGTAACGGGCCACAATCTTTGCCACCTCTTCCTGATCCATGTCCGTTCGCACAGAAATCACGTCTGTGGACATAAATTGCTTAAGCGGCGTCTCCGCCGGCACAACCACCAGCTGCCGCAGCGAACAGACCCCCACCAGCTGATTGCCCTCATCCACCACATAGATATAGAAGGGCATCTCAATATCTTTGTATTCTTTCGTCTGAAGCAGTTCTATAACTTCCCCGGCGGTCATCTCCTCATTTAATGCGATGAAATCCGGGATCATTATGGCCCCGGCCGTATCATCCTCATACTGCAGAAGGCCTTCAACGTCCTCTGCACCCTCTTTTTTCATCCGTTCAATAACCGCATCCGCCTTATCCGCGGACAGCAGACGAATCAGGGCGCCGCCGTCATCAGAAGGCATGTATTCGAGGATTTTGACCAATTCATCAACGCTTAGATCATCGATCAGCGTGAGGATGATATCCTCGTCGAGTTCGCTCAGGATAACGCCGCGCTTTTCCTGGTCATCGATTAATTTAAAGAGGTTTCGCTGGTTATAGGCGGAAAGCGAGGGGAAAACAGCGGAAAGATCCGCCGCATGGATCTTACTGATAATTTTTTTCAGCCGGGCTTCGGAGCCGCGCCGCAGCAGCCGCTTAATGGTCTCGATCAGTATTTTGTTGCGTTCACTCAGCATTATTTTTGATGCGATTCGTTTTTGGACGGGGCAGCTCCAGAGTCACCACTTCACCGCTCTTTCCGTTGATCCTGACGGGCTCTCCGTTTAATTTCATCTCAAGCCCCCCGGCATTGCCGATAAGCATATGGTAGTGGCTGCCGGCTTCGAGCTCCACATGATCCTTGGGCCGCAGGAGATATTCCAATGGCTCCTCGCCATCAATATTAATCTTGATCCAGGTTTTTTCGGTGGCATCAATGGTCAGCACGAGACTGTCCGACACATGGGCTCCCCGGTTTGGCGCGGCAGATGCCTCACGCGGTGATGTGGCTTCAGATTGATTATTCCGGTCAAACAGGGACTGCCAGCCGTAATAGACAGATGCGGACAAAAGCCCCCCCATTGCAAGGACTACAACCAGCGCCAGAAACAGCCGGGGAAGCATGCTCATCACCCCGGTGCGCTCTTTTCTTTTCCCGGACCGGCGCGACGGCAAAGTAGCGGATCGGTTGATTTCGTAACGATCAATCAGGTCATCCGCGTCAATCTCTATGTAGTTCGCATAGGACCTGAGCACCTCTTTGACGAAATCCGCATTCGGAAGCTCATCATGATCCTCGGTTTCAATTAAATACAGCTGATGCAGACTGATTCCGATATCATCGGCAACCGTCTGCAGCTTGATCCCTTTCCGGATCCGGATCGCCCTTATATACCGGCCGAAGGAAACCGGCCTCAAGCAAGATTTGAAGCGGTTTTCATTCAATATTGGCCCCTAAATCATAGAAATTTGTTGCTTAAAGTAGCCCCACCATATGCCATATCCCGGCAAAACGCAATTCCAAAAGGTGTTAACGGATAATTTTAATGTTTGCCTCAGCCCGCAACGAATCCAGCCATTCGTTGAATTTCCTGTCTACGGCCTGCTCATAGAGAAGATTGCGAATCTCACCGGCAACCTCTTCGAGAGGCTTATCCTCCGGGTGAACGATATCCGCCAGATAAAAAATCTGGAATCCGCGTTCGGTTTCCACAACCGGCGAGGCCTGGCCGGGTTCCAAGTCTTTAATGACCGGCTGCAGGCTTTCCTGCAAATCGCTCAGGGCAAAATTTCCCAGATCCCCACCGTCCGAGGCATTGCTGGCTTCGGAGTATGTCTTTGCCACTTCTTCAAATGCCTGGCCCCCATTTATTGCAGCCATGGCGTCGGAAATTTTCTCTCTGCCCGGAGTCGGGGCACTCCCGCTCTTATCCCCTTCATACGGAATAAATATGTTTTTCAGATGATACTCCGATTTTCCCCGATACTTTTCCGGATGGTTCTCATAGTATTCGCGGATGTCGGATTCCGTAATCACGATGCTGGACTTGACCTCACGGTCGACCAGCTTGCTCCGAAGGATCTGCTGGCGAATCTTTTCCCGGTAATCCGCCATATCCATGCCGTTCATATCCAAATACTGCCGCAGTTGCTCATCCGTATAATAGTTCATTGATTTGATCTGCTCAATGGCGCTATCGATTTCCTGGGATGACACGGTGATGCCTTTCTGCTGGATCACCTGATCCGCCAGAGCCTCATCGATCAGCTGGTTTAACACCTCCATGCGCTTTTCATACAGGATTTCCTGTTCTTTGGACTCCGCGTAATCCTTGGCGTAAATCTGCTCTGCCAGAGGCTCAAAAGCCGAGTTGAGTTCCTTAAGCCGGATAATGTCCTCATTGACGATGGCGACAATGCGGTCCACGGTTTCAGCGGCCGAAACCGTGGCGGACGCGGCGAAATTCATCGTAAGCAAAATGAAACTGATGATAAAAAGGAGTCTTACGGGGGATGGTGTCTGCATAGATACTCTCTTTAACTGATCTGGTTCAATTAGGTTAAAATTACTAGTAATTAACATGCCTTGCGATTTCCATCAAGGTGTTTTTGGCCCGGGCCATCAGCTGGGATGAATTCGCCGCGGTCATCTGCACTTTAAGCGTCTGCTCCGGCGTAAACACATATTGATCCGGGGATTTATCAATCATCTCCAGTATGCCGAACGGATGCTGCTGGTGAGTCTCAGAAAAGGCCAGCACCATGAGGCTGTCCGCTATATCCAGTTTTTTCACCCCGGCCTTAATGGCAAGAATCCGGAGCATAATTTTTAAAAGCAGATTCTGCGCCGGCTCCGGCAGCGGCCCGTATCGATCCACAAGCTCTGCCTTGATATCAGAGATCTCCTTTAACTCGCTCATTTTGGCCAGCCGCCGATAGATTGACATCCGCTGGTCGATATCCGGCACATAGGCTTCCGGAATATAGACCGACATGGGCACATTGATCTCAGGCTCAAGCTTTTCCACCACGGCTTCGCCTTTCAGCCGGCTCACGGATTCCTCCAGCAGACGCAGGAACATGTCATAGCCGACCGCGGCAATATGGCCGGACTGCTCAACCCCCAGCGCCGCGCCGCCGCCGCGGATTTTCAAATCATTCATGGCAATCTGAAATCCCGCGCCCAGATCGCTGTGCTCCATTAAAACCTTGAGCCGTTTCTGCGCATCCCGGGTCAGTGCAGCTTCTTTGGGCACAAACATATACGCATAGGCCTGCTCATTGGAGCGGCCCACACGGCCGCGCAGCTGATAGATCTGGGCCAGCCCGAACCGGTCGGCCCGGTTGATAAGCATGGTATTGGCGTTTGGGATATCCAGGCCGGACTCCACAATCGTGGTACAGACCAGCATATCGATTTCCTTGCTCATAAACTGATACATCACCCGCTCCAGCGCATCCTCCTCAAGTCGCCCATGCGCCACACCCAAACGCGCCTCCGGCACCAGATCCTGGAGATATTTGGCCATGTTCCAGATGGTATTGATGTTGTTGTGGACAAAGAAAATCTGGCCGCCCCGTTCTAGCTCCTTGCGGATGCCCTCGGTGATGATCATGGGATCAAATTCGGATATATATGAGATGATCGGCCGCCGGAGTTCGGGCGGCGTCTGGATGACGCTGATATCGCGAACCCCCATCAAGGACATGTGCAAAGTGCGGGGAATGGGGGTGGCGGTCATGGATAATACATCCACCGTACTTCTTATTTTTTTAAGCTTCTCCTTGTGCGTGACCCCGAAACGCTGCTCCTCATCAATTACCATCAGGCCCAGATCCTTTAGCTCGATATCCTTCTGCAGGAGCCTGTGGGTGCCGATAACGATATCCGCCGTTCCCTTTTTCAGGTGGTTGACAATCTCTGCCTGCTTTTTCCGGGACCGGAATCGGCTCAGGCACTCAATGTTGACCGGATACCGGGCAAAGCGCTCGGAAAAGGTCACGTAATGCTGCTCCGCCAGCAAAGTGGTGGGAACCAGCAAGGCCACCTGCTTTCCCTCATTGACTGCTTTAAAGGCGGCCCGCAGGGCGACTTCGGTTTTTCCGTAGCCGACATCCCCGCAGATCAGCCGATCCATGGGCCTGGAATGCTCCATGTCTGCTATCACATCATCAATGGCTTTCAACTGATCCGAGGTCTCCTCATAGGGAAAACCCGCCTCAAAATCCTTGTAATAGGTGTCCGGCGGGCTGAATGCATAGCCATTTCTGGCCCGGCGGGCGGCATAGAGTTCTAAAAGTTCATTGGCGATTTTTTCAACGGATTCCTTGGCCTTGGCCCTGGACTTTTGCCAGGATTTGCCGCCCAGCTTGTCAATGGCCGGTTCAATGCCTTCAACCCCCATATACTTCTGGACCATGTCCATGCGATCCACCGGCAGATAGAGCTTATCCCCGCCTTTGTAGCGGATCTGCAGAAAATCGCTGGTGATCCGCTCGACCGAGAGTTTGATTAAGCCTTTATATTGGCCGATGCCATGCTCAATATGGACCACCAGGTCATCGATATTTAACTCACCAAAATCAAGAAGTCCGGTCTGGACTTTTTCCCGGCCTTTTCTCCGTCGACGGCGCCCCATTCGCTCGCCGAATATTTCGGATTCCGTAATAATGGCAAGCCCTGCCGCCGGCCAGACAAAACCGGCGCCCAACTGGCCCGGATAAATATAGGCATGGCCTTTTTGCAGGCTCGACAGGTCGGCGGCTTCTGAAATCCGGGGCGACAGCCCATAGGGGGCGAGCAGTTCCTGGAGCCTTTTGGCCTGGGATTCTGTAGTGCAGACCAAAAGCGTCAGATACCCGGCCGAACGATGGGTTTCAATCCATTCCGTAAGGGGTTGAAGCATATGCCCGTCTTTTTGACCACTGGCCAGCCGGGCGGTGAGATCGGTATTATCCGACGCATTTACCGGAAAAACGCCGGCTTCCGGCGAATCGGTTGAAGCAGCGGGCAAGGCCTGATAATCCAGACAAACCCGATTGATCAGGTTTGATGCCACCTTGGTCCAGCTGTCATAAAGATGGTCAGGGTCCACACACAGACGATTTTCCTCTTTTGCCTGCAGATAGTTTCTGGCAGCCACATTTTCCGCATTAGTGGCTGCTTTTTCAATCTCCCCGGCATCACTTTGAATCCATAAGGCATTTTCCGGTACATACGCAAAAAGCGTATCAAGCCTTGAATACAGGAGCGGCAAGAGACTTTCCAGTCCGTTAAACACCCCTTCTGCGCGAATGCGGCTGATAAACCGGTTAACCTGTTCCCCGGAAAGCCCAAGATCCGGGCCATGGTCCCGGACCCGCTGAATCATTTCATCAAGCCATTGCTTCTTTAGCACCGCCTCTCTGGCCGGCAGGATCACAGCTTCCTCGGCGGTTCCGGTTTTTCGCTGGGTGCCTGGTGAAAAAAACCGCAGGTCATCAACCACATCGCCAAACAATTCCATGCGCAGGGGCTCGGCATACATAGGGGAAAAAATATCAATGATCCCGCCCCGGACGGCATATTCCCCGGGTTCCTCAACCAGGGCAGTATGATTGTAGCCGCCGGCGTGCAGATGCGTAATCAGGCTGTCCCGATCGATCTCTTCTCCGGCCATCAACAGTTCCGCATAGTCATTTAGTATGGATTTGGGAATCAGCCGCTGCAGCAGGGTTTCAGCCGGCAGCAGGATAATCATCGATGCCGCGTTACCGGAAGCCAGTCGGTACAGCAAATGAATGCGCTTGGCCGCGGTTTCATTATGATAGGCGATTTGCTTGAACGGCAGGATATTATATGGCGGAAAGACAAAGACTTCCCGGCTATCTGCGCCCAAAAAAAACTGAATATCCGCGGCCATCCGATCGCAGGCTTTGCGCGTCGGCAGGACCATACAAATCGGCCTGGAGATGGTTCGGGCGATTTCCGCCGTAATAAAGGCCCGCTCTGTACCGGACGCATTGGTGCAGGCCAGTCGGCTGCCGGCTTGAATGTTTTTACTCAGAGGGTTTAAATATGCGTTAGACATTGGCTTAAACATGATATTTGCTGAAATTTCGCTGTTGCCTGTTATTTTAAAATCGCTTGACGGTCTGTCAATAGCGTGTTAATTGAAAACCGATATTTCGGCCGACGTAGCTCAGTTGGTAGAGCAGCTGATTCGTAATCAGCAGGCCAGCGGTTCAAGTCCGCTCGTCGGCTCCATAAAAGCCGGCTAAAAGGGGAGCCTGTTTTAAGGCTCCCCCTTTTTAGTTGAACCGGAAAAACTTCTCAACCCTTATTCAAACCTAAATTGAGCGTTTCAAATTTTTAAAATGTGAATTTCTATATTTTTTTAGGTCAAAAATTTTCCGTTAACGGAAACTCTGTTTTGATGCGCGGAAACGTTCCAACCCTTTTGATAAATTGAAAAAATGACTTGACACCCCCGAGCCTTACAGGTATTTTTAATAATATTAATAATATTCGTTTTTTTCATTATAATTAAAAGCTATTTCAGGAAGTTATAAATTTAATGGGACTGCCCGATGAAGCACAACTGAAAACGGAAATAGAGAATATCGCATCCAGAATTGATAAAATTGTGAGGGTCGTCAAACAGTATTATCCGGAACCAAATGAGCGCACGGAAGCAGATGATTCTGATGCGAGCAAAGAAGAGAATCAACAAACAAAGATACCCAGCTCTGACCAGGAGGCATAATGGCACTGACAAAGAATAATATTGTGGAACGGGTAAACGACTTAGGCTTTACAAAGAAAAAATCAGTGGATATTGTTGAAAATCTCCTTGAAATTATCAAGCGAAGCCTTGAATCCGAAGAAGATGTGCTGGTTTCCGGATTCGGCAAATTCTGTGTGAAGCAAAAATCCACCCGCCGCGGCCGAAACCCCGCGACAGGGGAGGATCTGCTGCTGGATGCCCGCAATGTCGTCACTTTTAAGTGCTCCGGCAAATTGCGGGAAGCCATTAATCAGGGACAAAAAAATTAACCCGTTTCCTCTGTAAAAATGAAAGCGGCGAAGAAATATTCGCCGCTTTTATATGCCCTGCCGGTGATGCCGGCAGAGGTTCTAAGAGCTTCGGCTGCGATTAAGAAGAGAGCTCATAGGCTTTTATTTTCTGCAGCAGCGACGGATGGCTGATTTCAAGCAGTTTAGCCGCTTGAGTGCGATTGCCGCCGGTTGCTTCAAGTGCCCGCTGAATCATATTTTTTTCAAGAATCACCTTTCCCGCCTTTAAGGAATAGCCCTGAAAGATATCATCAATGCTTGAGCTTTTAGCCTTGCCGGTGATCTCAGGCGGCAGCAGATCCGGCTCGATCACCGAGCCTTCAGCAAGCACCACCGCCCGCTCAATAATATTTTCCAACTCCCTTACATTGCCCGGCCATCGGTGCTCTAAAAACAGATTCATGGCAGCGGATGACAGGTGCTCAACGGATTTGCCGAATTTTCGATTGTATCGGTCGATGAAGTGCCGGCACAGCAGCGGAATTTCTTCTGAGCGCTCAACCAGCGGCGGCAGCCGAATCGGCATGACATTCAACCGGTAGAACAAATCCTCGCGAAACTTGCCGGCCGCAACCTCTTCAGCCAGATTCCTGGATGTGGCGGCTATCACCCGGACGTCAATCTCTTTGGACTTGGTATCCCCCACCGGCCGAATCTGATTATCCTGCAATACCCGCAGCAGTTTGACCTGCAGCGACAAGGGCAAATCGCCCACCTCGTCCAAAAAAATGGTCCCGCCGGAAGCCGCCTCAAAAAGCCCCTTGGTGTCCTTGTCCGCACCGGTAAACGCCCCCTTTTTGTAGCCGAACAGCTCACTTTCAAGTAACGCTTCAGGTATTCCACCACAATTTACCGGAATTAAATCATATTTACTTCTTTTTCCATGAAAATGGATACCCCGGGCCACCAATTCTTTGCCGGTGCCACTCTCGCCGGTTATCAAAACCGTGGTTTCATAATGGGCGACCTTGGCGGAGAGTTTGAACACTTCCTGCATGGCCTTGCTTTTTCCGATCATTTCTCCGAAATTAAGGCTATCCTCAGCCGCCTTGAGCTGCTGCCTAAGCCGGGTGTTCTCGGACTTTAACCGCTCCCGCTCTTCCGCCTTTTTCAAAGCCAGCAGGATCTCATCGGTTTTAAACGGTTTAGAGATATAATCATAGGCACCCAGCTTCATCGCCTCAATTGCGGTATCAATGGTGCCATAAGCCGACATCATGATCACGTTGGTATTTTCAAGCATGTTCTGGGCGGACTGCAAGAAAGTCATGCCGTCCATCTCCGGCATCCGGACGTCGCAGAAAATAAACTGATAGCCCTTGCCGGAGACCCGGTTCAAGGCATCGGCGCCATTTGAGGCGGTATCCACGGCGTAACCGGATTCGGTCAAAAGGGCCTCCAGCATATGCCGCATGTTGACCTCGTCATCCACCACAAGAATTTGATAGTTTTTATCTTCTGTCATAGGCGCTGTGTGTGTTGTTCCTGTTTTAGCACAGATCAGGTGGTGGCCGCCGGCAAATAAATAGACAAAGCGGTGCCTTGATTCACTATGCTGTTAACCCGGATGGCACCGCCGAACTGCTCAATAATCATATAGCTGACCGAAAGCCCCAGGCCGGTGCCTTTGCCCGGCTCCTTGGTGGTATAGAACGGGTCAAAAATATTATCGATCTCCTCCCGGGCGATGCCGGTGCCATTATCGGAAACCGTAAGATCGAGGCTCGGCGACTGATTCACCGCATTCTCGTCTGTTTTCGGGATATCCCGGGTCTGAAGCCATATTTCGCCGTTATCCGAATTGCTTGAAACGGAGATGGAATCCGCGGCATTGATAAGTAAATTGATCAGCACCTGTCTCAACTGCTGATAGTCCGCATAGACCTTATCATTTTCGGCTGATAGGTCCGTTTTAAGCGAGATTTTGCCCATCAAGGGCTGATGGGAGAACATCTGACGGACATCCTTCAGCAGGGCATGCACAAAAACAACCTGCCTTTCCGAGGCAGAGGTTCGCGAAAAATCAAGAAGCTGGCGGATAATGGTATTAATCCGGTTGATCTCGGATTCCGCCCGCTCGATATATTCCTGACCGGCGGGATTTTCCTTAAATGCCGGCTGACGTTTGAGCAGGCCGAGATAACCGAGCACAACCCCGACAGGATTGCCGATTTCGTGGGCAATTCCTGCAGACAGCCGCCCGATGGAGGCCAGCTTCTCCGCGCGGATCATCTCCTGCTGTGTATTCTTTAGATCCGCATGCACCTTTTCCAGCGAATGCAAAGAACTTTCAATTCTTTCCTTGTCCTCTTCGATCCGCCGGGCCATGCGATGGATGGCATTGGAGAGCTGACCGAATTCCGAACTGCGTTTTCCGGGATAGGCCGGAAATTGATCGGTGGATCGCAAATCATCGGTTAACCGGATAAACCGGCGGATGGGTCTGATGACAATTCGATTCATCCGCAGCATACCGATAAAAAGCAGAATAAAAAGATTGGCCAGGCAGTAATAGAATATGATCTTTTGGGATTGCCTCAGATGGGCATAAATATCATCCAGACGCACGACAAGGGTGGCCGCACCTATGGACTGAGATCCTGAAAAAGACTCGGAGATTACCAGGTATTTAGCCTGCTTCCAGAAGACCCCCCAGGTATGGCCCAGAAAAAACCGCTGGTTTTCGCTGGAAGCAAACGCTGCTTTATTGGCCTGCTCAACATCCTGAAGCGTTTCCGGCGGGATGCGGCCGAACCGAATCTCTCCGCCGGGTTCAGTGAAAAAAAGGCCAAAAACAATCCATGGATGGGCGGCATTCAAAGGATTCTTTACGGCGCCGGCCGGTATCTTGCCGGATGAATGTTTTTCGAAAATCCCGCCGCCGATCTCCTTTAAAAATTCACGCGACTGCTGAATCCGCTCCTGGAGCAATTTTTCCTCGATGATCCGGATGACAACAAAATCGGTCAATAAAACGGCAAATAACAGAAAAAAGGCGAGATTAACGGTTAACTGCGCTTTTAAACCCCGAAAGATCACGGCAAGCTGTAAAAACCTATAATATTATTGGCTGTTGTTCAGATAACCATTCAGAAACAAATGTAATATCAATTACCTTAGACCATTCTTATACAACTGGCAATAACTTTTTACAAATGAAGAGGGCTTAAGGCACTGAGGTCCTGAGGCACTGAGGGAAAAGGGTTTCAGGTTTCAGGTTTCAGGCTCGTGCTCAGTCCCGCGTAAGCGGGACGGTACTCGTGCTCGTAATCGTACTCGAAAAAATCCAAAACCGATTACGAGTACGCGTACGAACACGTTAGGAACAATTGATTGAAAACGAAAAAAAAAGCCCCCGGGGATAACTCCCCGGGGGCTTTTTATATAAAGAATATTTCGGCGGCGACCTACTCTCCCACACAGCTACCCGTGCAGTACCATCGGCGCTAAAGGGCTTAACTTCCGTGTTCGGGATGGTGACGGGTGTGTCCCCTTTGCCATCGCCACCGAAATAAATCCTTGCAATGTAGCCTCATCAAAACGTTCAGACCGAAAAAGATTGTGGCTAAGCCGCACGGCCGATTAGTACCGGTTAGCTCAATGTGTTGCCACACTTACACACCCGGCCTATCTACCTCGTCTTCTTCAAGGGGCCTTCAGTTCCGGTGTCTCCACCGGAAGGGATATCTCATCTCGGGGGGGGCTTCCCGCTTAGATGCTTTCAGCGGTTATCCCGACCGAACGTAGCTACCCAGCTATGCCGCTGGCGCGACAACTGGATCACCATTGGTTCGTCCATTCCGGTCCTCTCGTACTAGGAACAGCTCCCCTCAAATATCCTGCGCCCGCGAAAGATAGGGACCAAACTGTCTCACGACGTTTTAAACCCAGCTCACGTACCACTTTAATCGGCGAACAGCCGAACCCTTGGGACCTGCTCCAGCCCCAGGATGTGATGAGCCGACATCGAGGTGCCAAACCGCCCCGTCGATGTGAACTCTTGGGGGCGATAAGCCTGTTATCCCCGGCGTACCTTTTATCCGTTGAGCGACGGCCCTTCCATGCGGGACCGCCGGATCACTAAGACCTAGTTTCCTACCTGCTCGGAACGTCTCCCTCGCAGTCAAGCTCCCTTATGCCTTTACACTCTACGGCTGGTTTCCAATCAGCCTGAGGGAACCTTCGCGCGCCTCCGTTACTCTTTGGGAGGCGACCGCCCCAGTCAAACTACCCACCAGACAATGTCTTCCGCCCGGTTTCACGGGTCGGAATTAGAACCCTAGGACAACAAAGGTGGTATTTCAAGGGCAGCTCCATCCCGACTGGCGTCGGAACTTCATAGCCTCCCACCTATCCTACACATGCTGTTCCAAGATCCAATGTCAAGCTGTAGTAA
>JAXHNP010000006.1:0-50000 GCA_034520365.1 Desulfobacterales bacterium | reverse complement strand
GACATTCACAAGATAAAATCTCCGACCTTATCAATTATGAATAGAAGACCCGAATCCGATCCACCACGTATTCAAGCTCTTCATCCGTAAGTTCCGGGAATATGGGCAGGGCAAGGGTTTCGGCCGCGGCTTTTTCCGATACCGGCATATCCCCCTCTCTGTAGCCCAGATCCGCAAAACAGGCCTGCAAATGCAGCGGAACCGGATAATAGATTTCATTGCCCACGCCGGATTCATTCAGCCAAGCCCGGAGCGCATCGCGTTTTTCCGGCACCCGGATCACAAACTGATTGTATATATGCCGATCCTGTTTTTCAACCGGCAGCCCGATGACCGTATCCAACCCCGCGGCTTTGAACAACGCCCGGTATTTTTCGGCGTTTTCCTGACGGGCACGCGTCCATTGATCCAGATAGGAAAGCTTTATGGAAACGATGGCCGCCTGCAGGGCATCCAGGCGGAAGTTGCCGCCGATGACCTGATGATAGTACTTGGGGTGTCCGCCGTGGACCCGGAGGATCTTTAGCTTATCATATAAATCCACCGATTGGGTGGTGACAATCCCCCCGTCTCCGAATCCGCCTAAGTTTTTGGACGGGAAAAACGAAAAACAGCCGAAATCGCCCAGCGCGCCCGCCCGCTTGCCCTGATATTCGGACCCGATGGCCTGGGCCGCATCCTCTATTACAGAAAGCCCAAGGGAGCCGGCGATCTCCAAAATCGGCGCCATCTCCGCGCACTGTCCATAGAGATGGACCGGCATGATCGCTTTTACCGTCTGTTTTTCTTCCGGCGGCATTTTTGTCAGCACTGATTCAAGGGCATGGGGATCAATGTTATAGGTATCCGCTTCAATGTCTGCGAACACCGGAATCGCCCCCAGCCGGCGGATGGAGCCGGCAGTGGCGAAAAAAGTATAGGGCGTGGTAAGCACCCGATCGCCGACGCCTATATCCGCCGCCATCAGCGCAATCAGCAGGGCATCCGTGCCTGAGGAGACGCCAACGGCATAGTCGGTTTGGCAGTACGCGCTGATTTCCCGCTCCAAAGTTTCTACATAGGGGCCCAGGATAAAGTGCTGGGAATCATAAATCTCCGTAGTTACCCGCAGACACGCATCCTTAATTTGCTGGTATTGTCGTTTTAGATCAAGCAGGGGAACATTCATTCACTATCCTTTTTGCCTTGAAAAAATTACAATTCCGGATCGATTGGGCTTGTTCTCAAAAACACTGGCCTTCATTACCGTTCATGAACGGCGGTGCCCACATAAGTGGTTTTGATTTCGCAGAATATGGGCGGCAAAACGCTTTGATACTCATAGCTCTTGTTAATGTCTTTAACGCCGGTCACCCGGTCCCCGAACTGGCTTTTTGCCGCATCCCACAACAGCGCTTCGCCCTCGGTGCCTTCGACGATGATGCCTAAAATACACCTGGATTCGCCCTTGGCGGAAACAATGCCCAAAACGTCATAATCCGTGGACTCATACCGGGTTACGGTGCTGGTAGCATTGATACCCGGCCGGGAACTCCGGCTGAGATACTCCATATACCCCGCGCAACCGGAGACCATCAAGAGAGACACGGCAATAACTCCGATGATACAGAATTTCAGAACATGATTTTTCATAAGGCCTCCCTTTTCTGCATGCTTAAATTTTAAAATTTTGAAAATATCCAACCGATCCGGAAATTGTCCGCTAGATCAATGATATTTTGCCTTCTTCCGCGGCTTGCCATTTCCATTTTTCTTCTGCGCGGCCGGAATGGGCGCGCAATGGGTCTGAATGGCCGGGTAGCCGAGCAGATTGTTGACCTCGCGGGCAAGCCCGACCCCGACCCGGAGCTTCATATGCTCCGGCAGCTCAATGATGGTTTCGGTTTTTTCCGGAATAACCAGATGGAGATAGCCTTTGCATTGGCCGGGATATTTGTTCAGCACTTCATAGAGCCGGGTCAGGGTCTTTTCTTCGCAGATGCCGGTATCAACCGTCAAATGGACACTGGCCGCCCAGGTTTCTTCCGCTTTTTCGATCGGGATCAGGGTATCGGCCAATAGCTTGACCGCCTGCTCATTCTTCTGTACCTGGCCCTGGACAAAAACCGGCGCATCTTCGGCCAATATGTCGCGTACCGCCTGATAAACGGAAGGAAATACCGTAACCTCGACCGCGCCCTTCATATCCTCGAGATACACAAAGGCCATATTCTCCCCCCGCTTGGTGGTAATGGTCTTTAAGCTCCGAATGATGCCGCCGATCCGAATCATTTTTCCATCTACCACGCCGTCCTCCTTTAATGCAATGGCATTGGTGGAGGCAAATTTTTCGATCAGATCCTGATATTCATCCAGGGGGTGGCCTGTGATGTAGAAACCGATGGCCTCTTTTTCAAGTTCAAGCTTTTTGCGCTTGTCCCACTCAGAGATCTCCGGCATGACCGGCGGATTGATGGACTGGGCGGCCGCTCCATTGCCGAACAACTGAAGCTGCGGGTCTGCCGCCTCCTTTTGAATTTTTTGTCCGTAATCCAGGGCATCTTCCACCGCCGCCATCATCTGGGCGCGGTTATACCCGGTGGAATCAAACGCGCCGCATTGAATCAGGCTCTCCAGCACCCGTTTGTTGACTTTCCGGATGTCCACCCGTTGACAGAATTCGAACACAGATGAATAATGGCCGTCAGCCCGGGTGTTAATAATCGATTCAATGGCGGAATCCCCGACGTTTTTGACCGCTGCCAGCCCGAAGCGGATGGCTTCTCCGGTCACAGTAAACTCGCGGTTGCTCTCGTTGATATCCGGCGGCAGCACCGGTATGTTCTGATTCCGGCATTCAGCGATGTACTTGACCACGTTATCGGAGTTGTTCATTTCACTGGTCAGGACCGCGGCCATGTATTCCACCGGAAAATGGGACTTCAGATAGGCCGTCTGATAGGCGATCATGGCATAAGCGGCGCTGTGGGACTTGTTAAACCCGTATCCGGCAAATTTTTCGATCAGCTCGAAGAGCTGTATCGCCTTGTCCCTGGGGATATTGTTGTTGGTCGCCCCCTCCACAAACCGCTCCCGCTCCTTGGCCAGCTTGTCGGCAATCTTTTTGCCCATGGCCTTGCGCAGGCCGTCCGCTTCGGCCATGGAATAGTCGGCCAGCTCGCCGGCGATTTTCATGACCTGTTCCTGGTAAAGAATGACCCCGTAGGTCTCCGCCAGTATGGGCTCCAGCTCCGGGACCAGGTTCTCAACGGCTTTGCGGCCGTGCTTTCTCTCCACAAAGTCGTTTACCATCCCGGACTCAATCGGCCCGGGCCGGTAAAGCGCCACAAGCGCCGTTACATCCGCGAATTTCTCCGGCTTTAATCGGATCATCAGATCCTTCATCCCGGTGCTTTCCAGCTGGAACACGGCGGTGGTGTCGCCGGATGAGAGAAGCCGGTAGGTATCGGGGTCCGCTGTGTCGAGATTAATGAGATCCGGCGGGGTTTTGCCCTGATCCGCGATAATGCGCAGGGTATCGGCCATGATGGTTAAGTTCCGCAGCCCCAGAAAATCGAATTTGACCAGCCCGATTTTCTCCACCATGTTCATGTCAAACTGGGTCAGGACCTCTCCCTTTTTCCCGCGATAAAGCGGCAGATACGCCACCAGGGGCTTGTCACCGATTACCACGCCGGCCGCATGGGTGGAAACGTGGCGGTTCAAGCCTTCAAGGGATTTGGAGATTTCCAGCAGTTCGGCATAGTCCGGGTTGGTATTAGCCTTTTCCGCCAGCCGCAGCTCTTTTTCAATGGCTTTCTCCAGGCTGATATTGGGATCCTCCGGTACGAGCTTGGCAATGGCATCCACTTCGTTTAACGGGATATCCAGTGCCCGGCCCACATCCCGGATCACGGCCCGGGCCTTCATCTTTCCATAGGTGATGATCTGGGCCACGTAATCCCCGCCGCCATAGCGGTCAACCACGTAGTGGAACACATCCTCCCGGCCGTTCATGCAGAAGTCCACGTCAATATCCGGCATGCTGATGCGGTCGGGATTTAAAAACCGTTCAAACAAAAGCCCATGCACCAGGGGGTCAATATCGGTAATCCCCAGGGCATAGGCCACAAGGCTCCCGGCGGCCGAGCCCCGCCCCGGGCCCACCGGAATATGGTTTTTCTTGGCATATTCAATAAAGTCGGCCACGATCAGGAAGTAGCCGGGAAACCCCATATTATTGATGACCGAAATTTCATAGTCCAGCCGCTTTCTATAGGCCGAGACATCGATATCCGGATTTTTGGCGAGAATCCGTTCAAGCCGCATTTCAAATCCGCTGCGGGTCTTCTCCTCAAAAATTTCCGCCTCGGACTTATCGGCATTAAGATCAAAGTGCGGAAAATGGTGGACGCCAAAAACAAACTCCACATTGCAGCGCTCCGCGATTTCAGCGCTATTTTCAATGGCCCCCGGATATTGGCCGAATGCCGCGATCATTTCCCCGGCCGGCTTAAAATAAAGCTCCTCAGTGCCGAACTTCAACCGCTCGGTTTCATTGACCGTCTTTCCGGTCTGAATGCAGAGCAGCACATCATGGGCCCGCACATCTTTCTGATCCAGGTAATGGCAGTCATTGGTGGCCACCAGAGGGATAGAGAGCCGCCGGCTCATATCCAGAAGCCCCTCGTTGACTTTGGCCTGTACATCAATCCCGTTGTTCTGGACTTCGAGGTAGAAATTGCCCTCGCCGAACAGCTCATTATAGAACCGGGCCGCTTCATCCGCCTCATTGATACGGCCGGCCTGGATCAAAGACGGAATTTCGCCTTTCAGACAGGCGGACAGCCCGATCAATCCCTCCGCATGCGCCCGCAAGATCTCCTTGTCGATGCGGGGCTTGTGATAAAATCCCGTAAGACTTGCCTGGGTGGCCAGCTGGCAGAGGTTCTGATAGCCGGTCTGATTTTTTGCCAGAAGCACCAGGTGGGACATGCCTTTATGGTCCATCGGGGTTTTATCCCGCATGGTTCTCGGGGCCACATAGGACTCGCAGCCGATAATCGGCTTTATACCGGCCTTGGTCGATTTTTCATAAAAATCGACCACCCCGAACATGGTGCCGTGATCGGTAATGCCCACCGCGGGCATGTTATACTGCTTTGCCCGCTCAAGCAGCTGATTGATACGGATGGCCCCGTCCAGCAGGCTGTACTCGGTGTGCACATGGAGATGAACAAAGTTATGCGCCGGTGTCGCCATTAAACTTCCTCATTATTAATCAATACTGTAATTGGGCGCCTCCTTGGTGATAATCACGTCATGGGCGTGGCTTTCCTTGAGGCCGGCCGGGCTGATCTTGATAAACCGGGCTTTTTCCCGCAATTCCTCAATGGTACGGCACCCCACATACCCCATGCCGGACTTTAATCCGCCGATCATCTGAAAAATATTTTCCGCCAGAGTGCCCCGATACGGCACCCGGCCCACGATGCCTTCAGGCACCAGTTTGTCGTTGCTCTCTTCGTCCGTCTGGTAATAGCGATCCTTGCTGCCCTGCTGCATGGCCTCCACCGACCCCAT
This sequence comes from Desulfobacterales bacterium, assembly GCA_034520365.1. NCBI lineage: Bacteria > Pseudomonadati > Thermodesulfobacteriota > Desulfobacteria > Desulfobacterales > Desulfobacterales bacterium. The sequence continues at coordinate 44,438 of JAXHNP010000006.1, read as the reverse complement.
GCCGCGGTAGGCTTTATAGCTTCTGCCCTGAAAAATGATCTTTTCCCCCGGACTTTCCTCGGTTCCGGCAAACAGCCCGCCGATCATTACCGAATGGGCGCCTGAGCCCAGGGCTTTGGTCAGATCCCCGGAATACTTCACCCCGCCGTCGGCGATCAAGGGAATACCCGTTTTATTGGAAATCGAGCGGCAGTTCATAATAGCGGTAAGCTGCGGCACCCCGATGCCGGCCACGACCCGGGTGGTGCAGATCGAGCCCGGCCCGATGCCGACCTTGATCCCATCCGCGCCGGCATTGATCAGATCCTCCGCCCCCTTGCCGGTGCCCACATTACCGGCCACCAGATCAACATCCGGGAAGTTCCCCTTCAGGATTTTAAGGGCATTGATCACATTGGCGGAATGGCCGTGCGAGGTGTCAATCACAATCACATCGGCCCCGGCCTGGATCAGGGCCTCCGCCCGGGCCTCCATGTCCTGGCCCACGCCGATGGCCGCGCCCACCCGCAGCCGGCCAAGTCCGTCTTTGCAGGCATCGGGGTATTTTCTGATTTTTTCAATGTCTTTTATGGTAATCAGACCCGTTAACCGGCCCTCCTTATTCACAACCAGCAATTTTTCAATCCGGTGCTGGTGCAGGAGCTTTTTGGATTCATCGAGATCAATGCCCTCCATCACCGTCACCAGATTTTCCCTGGTCATCACTTTGGATACGGGTTTTTCCAGATTGGTTTCAAATCGCAGGTCCCGGTTGGTGACGATGCCTACAAGCTTCTCGCCCGGGTGACCGGCACCCCGGAAATATGGTACTGCTCCATCAGCTTTAAAACGCTGCTGATCGGGGCGTCCGGCTCGGTGGTCACCGGATCGATGATCATTCCGCTCTCTGATTTTTTGACGTGCTCGACTGCCCTGCACTGATCCTTAATGTTCATGTTCCGATGGATAAATCCGATGCCGCCGGCCCGGGCCATACTGATGGCGGTTCGGGCTTCGGTCACCGTATCCATGGCCGCACTGACCAGCGGGATATTTAAATTCAGGTTCCGGGTCAAGCGGGTACTTGTATTAACCTCACTGGGCAGCACATCCGAATAATTCGGCAGCAGCAGCACATCATCAAAAGAATAGGCTTCTTCAGGTGGTATCTTACTCATATAATGCCTCCAAAAATCCTTTTTGCCGGGCTATTTGTCAAACAGAGCGCTTGACAGGCCAATAAATATTATCATAATACAAAACAAATTTCCCGGCCACCGAAAATTAACAGGCTGCATGAAATAGCCGGCAGTACGGGCCATGCAGCCATTTATATAAGCCATTTAAGTGATTGAAAAACCCATGCTGATTCATATAAATCCGGAAATTCCGCAGAAACGCCTGATTAATAAAGCCGTGGAGGTGTTAAACCAGGGCGGCATCATTGCCTATCCGACGGATACCTATTACGGCATCGGCTGCGATATCATGAATAAAAAGGCGATCGAAAAAATCTACTGGTTAAAGCAGCGCGACAAGCGAGAACCGTTCAGCTTTGTCTGCTCGGATCTCAAGAACATCAGCCAGTACGCCAAGGTCACTAATTATGCCTATAAAACCATGAAGCGCCTTTTGCCCGGGCCATACACCTTTCTGCTTGAGGGCTCCAAAATGGTGCCCAAAATCATGCTGACCAAGCGAAAAACCGTCGGTATCCGCGTACCGGATCATCCCATCTGCATCCGGCTGGTTGAGGGCCTGGACCACCCCATTATCTCCACCAGCGCCAGCCACCCGGACGGCGAAATCATCAATGACCCGTCTCTGATCCAGGATTACTTCGCCCCGCACCTGGATCTGGTGATCGACGGCGGGCCGGTACCTGCTGAGCCATCCAGCATTATCTCCCTGATCGACGATGAACCGGAAGTCATCCGGGAGGGACGGGGCGATATCAGCGTTTTTGAATAAACAGCCAACCCGCCGGGTTATAACCGGACCAACAAAAAAACCGCTCTTTTTTTGAGAACGGTAAAAAGTTGGGTGTTAGGTGTTAGGTATTAGGCTACCTATTTCCCCGGCTCATAAATGTATCCGGGCGTTGCTGTGGTCATCTCTTCTATTGTCGCCTTTAGTTTAGCCGCCGCCATATCCATCAGATAGTCCAGGATGGGCAGCTTTTTTTCCGGCGGGTAAACGGTTTTTATTCTGCCCTCAATACCGCCCAGGCGGCCGGCCCATTCCACGGCATCCGCCAGGTTGCCGAGCCGGTCCACCAGCCCGTATTCCATGGCGGTCTCGCCCGAAAAAATGCGGCCATCGGCGATCTTTCGGATGGCCTCCGGAGACTCGCCCCGGCCTTTGGCCACATCCGCGATAAACTGGGTGTGAATGTTGTCTGTAAATGCCTGGAGCAGCTCCCGCTCCTTATCCGACATCTCCCGGACCGGCGAGGCGAGATCCTTATATTCACCGCTTTTTATCACCACCGGACTCAGCCCGATTTTTTTAAACAGCTCCTGGAAATTGGTGTAGCCCATGATCACCCCGAGGCTGCCGGTGATCGTGCCCGGATTGGCCATGATCCGGTCGGCTGAAGAGGCCACATAATAGCCGCCCGAGGCGGCAATGGTGCCCAGGGACGCGACCACCTTTTTTTCCTTAACGGTTTTCTCAATCTCCCGATAAATCTCCTGGGCCGGACCCACGGGGCCGCCCGGGGAATTGATTCGCAGGACAATGGCCTTTATGCTCTCCTGTTCCCGGAAGGCTTTTATCTGCTCGATAACCTCCCGGGCATCGGTGATCATGCCCTCAATTTCAATCACCCCGACCTTTTCCCCAAACCTGAGCTCTCTTTTATCCTTGTCAATCAGGCCCATAAGAGAGGTCAACACCGTGGCGGCAGCCACAATGGCGGTGAAAATGAGAATAAAAAACAGAAACGGATGCCTGCGGGAAAACATGGGCCTAATAACCCCCTACACGTATTTGAATCAATCGGAACTATAAGCAGTGTTTATTGCATATTCGAAGGCACTGAGGTGCTTTTCAAAAATTTGAAACGCTCAATTTAGGAGGAGGGCAGCGGCAGACGACGCGGCACTGCCGAGCCGTCTGCACGATTTTGCTCTTATTTACTTATCCGAAAAACCGGCATGCGGTGTGGTTACACATCCTCTTCCGGATCTTTTTCCGGCGGTTCTTCAGCGTCGGACGCCGCCTGGCTAATATCGTTCTCTTCCGGTGCGTCAGCGGGAGCGGCAAAAGAGGTATCTTCAGCAACCGCTGGCTCGGCATCTTCAGCCGGCTCGCCCTCCGCGGCAGAGTCAGCCGCTTCCTGCGCTTCGGCAGCCGCACTGTTTTCGCTGTTAAATTTTTCCTGAAGATTTTCTTTCAGGATTTCACCCAGGCTTGACGGCGCCGGCTTCATCTGGTTGACGTAGTCCTCAAGTATGGATTGATCATCTTCCATTTCTAACTGCTTAATGGAAAGTCCGATGCGGCGCTCCTCGGTGTTGATATTGATCACCTTGGCGTTTAGGCTGTTACCGACATGGTATTGGCCGACCGGGGTTTTGATCTTCTCCTTGCTGATTTCGGAAACATGCACCAAACCCTCAATACCCTCTTCAAGCTCCACAAAAATGCCAAAATCCGTGACATTGGTGATGTTGCCGCTGATTTCCGTACCCACGGGGTAGCGGTCCGCCACGGTTTTCCAGGGATCTTCGGCCAGCTGCTTGATCCCCAAAGAAAATCGTTCATTATCCTTATCAATATCCAGGACCTTGGCCTGGACCGTATCCCCCTTCTTGTACAGCTCAGACGGATGCTTGATCCGCTTGGTCCAGGAAATATCCGATATATGGACCAGCCCGTCGATATCATCATCAATGCCGATGAACATCCCGAAGTCCGTGATATTTTTGATCTTGCCCTCAATGGTCGAGCCCACGGGGTACTTCTCGCTGATCACCTCCCAGGGATTCGGCACCGTCTGCTTCATGCCGAGCGATATCCGCCGGCTTTCCGGTTTGATATCCAGCACCACGGCGTCCACTTCTTCGCCCACACTGACGATCTTGGAGGGATGCCGGACTTTTCGGGTCCATGACATCTCGGAGACATGGATCAATCCCTCGATCCCCTCTTCCACCTCAACGAATGCGCCGTAATCGGCCAGACTGACCACCCGGCCGGTAACCTTGGTGCCCACGGGATATGTTTCTTCGGCAAAGGACCAGGGATCCGGCACCAGCTGCTTCATGCCAAGTGAAACCCGCTCATTTTCCGAATCAAATGACAGCACCTTCACATTGATCGGATCCCCGATGGCATAAAGCTCGGAGGGGTGCTTGACCCGGCCCCAGGAAATATCGGTAATATGGAGCAGGCCGTCCACACCGCCGAGATCCACGAAGATGCCGTATTCGGTGATATTTTTGACAACCCCCTCCATGACATTACCTACTTCAATGGCCGCCAATGTAGCCGCCCGCTTGCTCTCCCGCTCCTCTTCAAGAATGGCCCGGCGCGAGAGCACGATATTGTTGCGTTTCCGGTTGAATTTTAACACCTTGAATGAAAAGGTCTGCCCGACCATTTCATCCAGGTTCCGGATGGGTCGCAGGTCGGCCTGGGACCCGGGTAAAAAGGCCTGGACCCCCACATCAACGGAAAAACCGCCTTTCACCCGATTGGTAATAACTCCCTCGATGGTGCCGCCGGATTCGTAAACCTCCCGAATGGCTTCCCAGACTTTTACCTTGGCCGCCTTTTCTTTGGACAGGATGACGCGTTCCTCTTCCTCATCCCACCATTCCACCATGACCTCGACTTCATCGTTTAAATTCACATCCAGATTGCCATGGTCGTCCCGGAATTCGTGAATGGGAATCTGACCCTCGGATTTGTAGCCGACATCCACCAACACGTAGTCCTTGTCCATGGAGATAACGATGCCGTTGACCAGTTCGCCTTCCTGAAACTGCTTCAGGCTCTCCTCATACATCTCCATGAGCTGGTCCATCCCGACGTCAGAAGCGCCCTGCGGATTGTCGGCCGATTCATTCGCGGCCATTTCGTCGGGTGAAGTTTGCGCCGTCCGCTCGGTGAACTCGAGGTCCGCCTGATCGGACTGCTGGTTTTCAGAATTGTTCATAATGTTGTCCATTGATGTTTTGTCCCCCTTTGCCATAGTCTCTTGCCTGCTGATTTTTTTACAGGCTAATATAAATCTGTGTGTTTAACAGAGCTTATTTTAAAACTCAATGATTAATTTGATTTTTCCTAAGATTGAAGCGTCCTTATGGATGCGTCTGCCCGGCCACCCGCCTTATCATCTCCCCTACCACGGCGTCGACCGACAGATCCGTCGAATCGATAACCACCGCATCCGCCGCCGGTTTTAGCGGCGCCGCATCCCGGGCCGCATCATTTTCATCCCGCTTTTTCATATCCGCGGCCACTGCTTCAAACGACTGAGCGGATTTCTCCAAAATCTCCTTATAGCGGCGCATGGCGCGGGTATTTAAATCCGCCATCAGAAAAAATTTGAAATCCGCATCCGGAAACACCACTGTCCCCATGTCCCGGCCTTCGAAAACCGCCCGTTTTTGCGCCCCCAGCTGCCGCTGAATCCCCAAAAGCGCCTGGCGCACCACCGGGCGGGCGGATACGGCAGATGCCATCATGGACATCTCCGGGGTCCGAAGCTTGTCGGTGATATCCTCATCCCCTGAAAAAAGCCGGGTACCGGCCGCTGTATTCACCATCCGCAGCTCAATCCCGGCGCACAATCGCTCTAAGGCCGCATCATCGTCTGCGGCAATGCCCTGTTTTTTGGCCTCATAGGCCACACCCCGGTACAGGGAGCCGGTATCCACATAGGCATAGCCCAGTCTGTCCGCCAGATTCCGGCTGACGGTGGTCTTTCCCGAACCGGCCGGACCGTCAATGGTAATAAGCAGATCTTTCATACGTTTTTATCCTCTGCCAGGCGATGCATCACTTTTTTAAAAGCCGCCAGAAACCGCTCGTTTTCCTTTCGCGTGCCGACATTGACCCGGATATACTGCGGATACCCATAGGACACCATGGACCGAATGATCACGCCCTCCTTCAGCATTTCCTGAAACACGCGGTCCGCATCCTCCTTCACATCAACCAGAAAAAAATTGGCCTGGGTCGGAAAACTGGGAATCTTCATCTCTTTTAGCGCGGTTTGCAGGAAATCAAGTTCGGTGGCCACCAGCTCAATGGTTTTCTGCACAAATGGGTCATCATCGAGCGCGCCCACGGCCGCGGCCTGGGCCAGTGAACTGGCATTGAACGGCTGGCGCACCCGATGGAGAAGCCCGGCGAGTTCCGGCGGCATCACCCCGTAGCCGATCCGGACCCCGGCCAGGCCATAAATTTTTGAAAATGTCCGCAAAACCGCAACCGGCGGGGTTTCACCCATCACGGAGAGCCCGTTTAAGCATTCCGGATCACGGGCAAACTCAATATAGGCCTCATCCAGCACCACGGTCACGGATGGCGGGAGTTTTTCCAGAAAGGCCAGAAACTCGGCCTGACGGATAAAACTGCCTGTGGGGTTATTGGGATTATTGATAAAAACGATCCGGGTTCTGTCCGTGACAGCGGAAAGCATGGCCGAAAGATCCACCGCCAGATTTTTTAGCGGCACAAACACCGGCCTGGCGCCCACGCTTTGCACCAGAATCTCATACATTAAAAAGGAGGGCGCGGTCATGACCGCCTCATCACCGGGCTCAAGCAGCGCCCGGGCCAGCATGCCGATCACATCATCGGAACCGTTTCCCAACACGATGGATTCCGGCTGCACCCCCAGTTTTTCGGCGAGCTTTCGGGTCAGATAGTACCCGCTTCCATCCGGATACCGGTGGAGATTGTCCATTGCCGCCTGCATGGCCGCCACCGCCCCGGGCGCAGGCCCTAAGGGATTTTCGTTTGAGGCGAGTTTAACGGAATCTGAAATGCCGTATTCCCGTTCCAGTTCCTCAATCGGCTTTCCGGGTTTGTAAGGCTTTATGGATAAGATATGTTTCGGAATCTTTAATTCCATGGCTTGTTTTCCTATACTGCCGCTTTAATCTTCATTCTTAGGCCGGGTCTTCCACCTGCGGTGCACCCAGAACCACTGCTCCGGATAGCGGTATATCATGGCTTCCAGCACCCGGTTGTATTGCCGGGTACTCTCCAGCAAGTCCCGGTGCTTGTCCCCGGTTTCAATCAGCGGAATTTCCGGGCCCACCGTCATGCGGTAGGCATCCGCCTCCCGGACCAGAAAAATCGGCACCACCGGCGCCCTTGTTTTCTGGGCAATCAGCGCCAGTCCCTTATTGGTGGATGCGGGTTTGCCGAAAAAATCAACAAACACGCCGGCCCGGCGGGGGGTATTCTGATCCAGCAGGATGCCGACCAGCTCATTTTTTTTAAGGCTCCGCAGGATCTTTCGCATGGAGCGCGCCTTGGAAAAAAGCTGCGCCCCGGAGCGGCCCCGAAACCGCTCAAAAAACTTATCCAGCGGCTTAAAATCAAAGGGCCGGTAGACCACGTTAATCGGATATCCCAGCATTCCCGCGGCATCGGCAAGCAGCTCCCAGGAGCCCACATGGCCGGTGAGCACCAACACGCCGAAGCCCTTGCGATGAGCCGCGTGCAGATGCCTGACCCCGTCAAAGCGAATATGCCGGGCAATTTCTTCAGGTGCGGCGCGATATGACCAGCCGACCTCAAACAAAATCATGATGAGGTTGCCAAATATCCGCCGGGCCATCTGCCGGATTTGGCCCGGGCTTTTTTCATATCCGAACACATAAGTCAAATTATTTATCGCCACCTGCCGGTGCCGGCGATCCAGCAGAAACCACAGACGGCCCAAGCACCGACTCAGTTTTTCCGCCGTATGAAGCGGCACCAGGCCGATGACCCGAAAAACCGCTGAAATGATATGAAATAAAAATTGCTCCATCGCCTTCTTCTTCGTCCATTGCCATTGCAATTAGTACAAAACCGGATAAAATTAAACCCATTTATGCATCAGCCGAATAAATTCAACCGATTCTATCGCAGAGCCGCCAAGCCCGCAAAGAAAGAAAAACCCTTTGCGCGCTTGGCGGCTTGGCGGGAAAAAGTTAGTTTGGTGGCTTATCGTGTCTGGCCAGCATGAATATGAACAGCTCATTTACGGCCGGACATTCTCGTAGAGTAAGAGTAAGAGTAAAACGGTAAGTAAGATTAAGACGGGCTAAAGATATTCGGCCATTATTTCGGTTATTTCCCTGACCTGAAGCCGGCCTTCAAGGCTTTCGACCTTGACGGCATCCTCCAGCATCCCCGCACAAAGCGGACAGGCCACCGCAAGAATCTCCGCCCCGGTCTGAGCGGCTTCTCTTACCCGCACCCGGCCGGGCGAGTCCGCTTCCGCGGATAAAAGGTCGGTAAAAAAGTTGCCGCCTCCGCCGCCGCAGCAGAAGGCATTTTTCTGGTTCCGGTCCATTTCAAGCACATGCACATCCGGCAGCGCTTTCAGAAGCATGCGCGGGGACTGGTAATCCCAGTTCCGCCGGCCCAGGTAGCAGGGATCATGAAACGTGATGCGCTGATTGTTTCCATTTGATTGGAACTTCAGGCTGCCCAGGGAAAAGGCCAGAATCTGGGTATAATGGGCCGTCTGATAGTTTCCGCCCAGGGCCGGGTAATAATTTTTGATCGCATGCAGGGAATGGGGTGAAAGCGTGATAATTTTTTGCACGCCCTTCTGATTAAAGGCCTCGATATTTTTTCCGGCAAGCTCCTCAAACAGCGGCGTCTCGCCCATTTCATGGACGTCATTGCCGTCTGATACCTCTTCTCCGGAGCCGATGCCAAAGGAGATACCGGCCTGCTGAAGCATTTTCGCAACCGAGCGGGCGATTTCCTGTCCCCGGGTGTCGAATGCACCCACATCATCGACAAAAAACAGGTGGTCCTGATCCGAATAGACCGGGATATCCAGATCCGCCGCCCATTCCGGCCGTTTTTTGCCCGGCTTGCCATAGGGGTTGCCGTGAAGCTGCACCTTGGTGAGATAATCGCGGACCGGGGCGGGCACCTGCCCGGCATCCAGAAAGGCCTCCTTGCCCGCGGCAAACGCCTCAAGCAGCAGATCCTTGAAGTTGGGGAATGCGCACTGCTCCACGCAGTTGCCGCAGGTGGCGCAGGAGAACATGATTTCCGAAAACCGCCGGCTGTTGGATATCTCATTGTTCAGCCACGCCCGCAAGAGCCACATCCGGCCGCCGGGCGAATAGGTTTCAAACCGAAACGCCTGATAGGCCGGACAGTTGATATCCGTGTAGTTTGAAGGCAGCTTGCAGTAGCCGCACCGGAAACATCGGTGGAGGATTTCTTCATGTTTCATGACGCTAATTCCTTACATTTTGACAGTCTCATAAAAAGCCGATTGAGGATGGCAAAATAAAAAGTTCAAGATCAAGGCGCCGCAAATCCCGAGGAATGCAGAGTACAAAGGAGTACGTGAAATTCCGAGGGATGCAGCGCAACGCAGATATTGGACTTTTTAGGAAGCCATCATGCCCGCTCCCAGTTGCCCGGGTTCATAATATGATTGGGATCCAGGGTATGGCGGATCCGGTTCATGAGGGCAAAGGTCTCAGGGGCCATTTTTTCAATGATTTTCTGCTGGGCCGGCAGCTCCGCCTTCCAGGGGATCCCTCCCATGTCCAGGGCCGCAGAGTTGGTTTCCTCCAGCGCATGCTGGGCCCGGGCCATATCCTCGGGATCGGCCCGGTTAAAGGCATAGGCGTAAAAAAACATCATCGCATGGCCGGCCCCGACAATCCGGGCGCCCATGGAGTAGCTCACATCATGCTTCTCAGCGATTCTAACGCCTGCCTGATAGGCCTCGGGGAAATGCTCGATCGCCATGATCGCCCCGACGTATTCGAAGCCCCCGCCCTTGCGGACATCGGCGAAGCGGGCCAGATCCGGGGAGGGCAGCTGCATGAACCGGCCCTTCTGGGGCGGCGGCATGGGGAGGAACCCCCCGCTTTTATTGTCGATATAGTCTTTTACCGAGATCTGCAAAAGGTTTCGCTTAAAGGTCAGCTCCTCTTTGCTGTGGGCGCCGTAGGCGATATTGATGTGCATAAAGCCCCGGGCCCATTCCGGCTTGGGCGTCATCCAGGGGGTCATGTCCTCGGCCACCTGGGTGCTGGTGAGCCTGGCGATCACATCCGGCATATCCCGGGGGTCTTCGGTGACAAAAATCAATAAGTCATTGTGCCGGTAGTTGGGAAAGAGCTTGATCCCAAGCCGGGTGACAATGCCGGTGGTGCCCGACCAGCCCATGAACAAACCCGACAGATCCGGCAGCGGCGCCTTGCCGAACCAATCCGCGGAGACGCTGCACGAGCCGGTGCGCACAATTTCACCGGTGGGCAAAACCACCTCCATGCCGGTCAGCATGTCCGAATGGAATCCGCCCAGCACGGACAAATGGCCGGAGCCGTGAATACAGACATTGCCGGCAAGTGTGGCAATGGGCGGGGCATCCGGCATGGAGTGCTTGAGCTCCGGGTGATGTTTCTTGAGATAGGCCTGGAGCATCCCCTGGGAGGTGCCGCCCTCGACCACCGCGTACCGGCTTTTGGGGTTCACCTCGGTGATGCGGTTCATCCGCTTCATATCCAGAATCATGCCGCCTTTTAAGGCCCGGGTAAGTCCGGAGAGTACCAGTCCGCCGCCCATGGGCACCACCGGCACCTGATATTCGTTTGCCAGCCGCATGATCTCTGAGACCTCTTCGGTGCTTCCCGGCATGACCACCATGTCCGGCTCTGCCGGCGGCATGGTGCCCTGGTCCATGGAATACAGATACCGCTCTTCCGGCTCCGCCGATACAAACCGGTCGCCGACAATCGCTTTTAATCGCTTTATTACTTCCGTCATGGTCACTATTCTCCCAATGCCATTTGAACCAAATCGCTTACCAGAATGGGCATGAGTCCGTTTTCCGCCGCCTCCTGGCCAAGGGTGGCCATGCAGAACGGACAGTTGAAAACGCAGTAGCTCGCCCCCACCGCCTGCATATCCCTGATGTTGTTTGCCACCAGTTCATCCGCCAGGTTATCCCGCTGCTGGGCGCGGGGCACGCCGCCGCAGCAAAGTGTATTTTCCCGGTCGTATTTCCGGGGGACCCGGTCGGCGCCGATTTTTTCAAATATTTCATCCAGCACCAGGTCGGTCTGGGGGATCAGGCGGTTGGAACAAGGGCGCTGATAGGCGATCTTTACATTGAGCGGGGTGATGCGGTCAGCCAGCTCATCCAGCCGATGATTGATGTAGTCAAACAGATGGACCGGCTTAAACGGCACCTCAATGCCATAGGCCGGTGCCACGCTGGTGTAGGTGCCGTAGCATTCATCATGGAAACAGATCATCTCCTCAACACCGGCATCCTTGAGGTAGTAGGTCATAATGTTATCGATCATCTGCGGCACGCGCTCTTTGATGGCCGAATTTTTGGCAAAATGCAGCCACATGATATTGCAGAATATATCCGTGCCGACGATCACCGACGCGCCATCGAAGAGCGTTCCCCGCACGCAGCCGGTTAACATGGGAAAGGCACACATATTAACCACCGGCGTAGACACCGTCTCCTTCTGGATGCGGCCCCTGGGCCCCATCATTTTAAGCTGCTCAGCCACAATCGGCCGCGGGGCGGGCAAAAGCCCCAGCTGCTCCTGCCGCTCCACCAAGAGGTAAAACGGATTGTTGTCATAGGGACAGTACTCCTGGCAGGCATAGCAGGTCAGGCATTCATCCAGCACCCGGCTGTGTTCGCCGGCATTGATTTTAAGCTTTTCCGTTTTTGCCTCGGCCACATCCCTAAAATCGATGTACTGGCATTTCATGAGGCAATCCACGGTTTCGCACTGGTTGCAGATTTCCGGATCAAATTGGATGGCTTCCAAAGTTTTCCCCCAATATTTATTTAAAGATTTCGCGCCAGAATCGCCGCCCCGATGGCCCCGTTTAACTGGGCGTATTCGGATACCCGGATCTTTGTCTCAAGCTTTTTTTCAAGCGCACGCACCGCGCCGATATTTTTTGCCACCCCGCCGGTCATCATCACGGGCTCCACCACGCCGACCCGCTTGGCCAGGGCGGATACCCGGGCGGCAACGGACTCATGGATACCGGCGATGATATTGTCCCGGGTCTCGCCCTTGGCAATCAGGGAAATCACCTCGGACTCGGCAAAAACCGTACAGATACTGCTGATTTTCGCCGGATTCTGGGATTGTAAAAAAATATCGCCGAATTTGTCCAGATCCACCTCCATGGCCCGGGCCATGACCTCAAGGAAGCGCCCCGTGCCGGCCGCGCATTTATCATTCATGGCAAAATCAACGACTTTTCCGGCTTCGTTGATCCGCACCACCTTGCTGTCCTGGCCGCCCACATCGATGATCGTGCGCACCTCGGGGTCGATAAAATGCGCGCCCGCGCCGTGGCAGGTAATTTCCGTGATCGCCTTATCCGCAAAATCCACCGTGTTCCGGCCATAGCCGGTGGACACAATGGTTTGAATATCCGATGCCGCCATGTTAAGCGCGGAAAGCGTTTCATCCAGAACCGTGCGCCCGGCTTTTTTGGCGTTATACCCGGTAAAAATCACCCGGGAGCCCAGAATATGGCCTTCCTTTAAAAGTGCCGCCTTGGCGGTAATTGAGCCGATATCAATGCCGGCAGTAATCATATAATTAAACCTTGTTTAAAGTGATATTAACCATTTTATGGTTTAAGTTTAACGATTTCATAAAAAGTCAATTTTGAGATGGCAAAGCAAAAAGTTCAAGATCGAGGCGCGCAAATCCCGAGGAATGCAGCGTACATAGGAGTACGTGAAATTCCGAGGGATGAAGCGCAACAAAGATATTGGACTTTTTGCGAAGCCATCACGATTTCAGCGTTTCCATGAACGCATCGATCCGGGTCTCAATCTGGCTTTCCGAAAAACTCCGCTCATCCACCATATCCGCTTCCAGGATCAGGGTGGGGATTTTGAGCTCTTCCATCACAATCTTCTGCAGATCATACTGACCTAATGAGTAAGGCTTGCAGCTGCGGTTGGAATGCATGACCAGCCCGTCCACATCGTATTTTTTGATCAGCCGGCGCAGGGTGTCGATCATGATATCGAGCGAGACATTGATATAGACCTGGGAGTAGGCCACGGCCATGGTTTCCAGAAAATTGTTCTCGTCTATGTAGGGCAGCACCCCGCTCCAGGCAGAGGTATAGGTGTCCGCCACCAGGCAGGCATCATGGCTGGCGAATTTCTCGGACAGCCATTTGGTCCGGTACCAGACCGGGAGGTTGTCCCACAGGAGTCGGTATTTTTCGTTCGGGACCATACCGATACCCTGATTGATCCGCTCCTGCATCTCATCCCGGAGCTGGCGGTAGTAATCCACCGCCTCTTGAGTGCCGCGCAGGGTGACGATCAGGGCCAGGTGAAAAAATGCATCAAATGCGGTCATGGGCGCCGGCTTATGGGCGCCTGAATCCAGAACCGCCTGCCAGAGACGCAAGCCCTCAACCGATAGGCGGCCGACTTCCTGCATCCGGTCATAATCCATCTTTTTGCCGCAATTTTCTTCAAGAAAGGCAATATACTCATAGATCTGGTCGATCACATACTGCTTGGCGGCCGGCGGAAATTCCCGGTGGGTAAAGGGGGTGTCCAGAATAAAGAGCGGCACGTTATAGTACCGGGCCGCCACTTCATACCACTTCATGACGGTCCCGCAGATGTTGTTGCAGCAGACCAGAAAATCCGGCCTGGGCAGGCCCCCGATGGGGCCGCCGTCGGTTACCGCGCATCCGATATCCGCCCGGGCATATGAGCAGAGTTCGCGGGGATAGCCCATTTCCTCGGCTTTTTCACAGAGCTCGATCCCCATTTTAGACGCGCCGATCATGGCCCCGTGGTTTTCCGGATAAACCGGAATCACATCCATGGCGATCAGTGGCTCCACCGGGCCGCCGCTGGTGATCCAGGCAACCTTCTTACCCGTGTCCGCCGCGCCCTTGGCCTCGATATAGTAGTTGGTCATGATTTCTTTCATTTTTTGAACGGATTTGATTTTGCGCTTCTCTTTTTCCGGATCCGTTCGTTTGGAAGAATCTGACATTTTTCTCTCCAGCTGGGTAAAGGATTCTGTGAATCCTGAACTATGAACCGTGAACTTTGAACACGGAACACTGTTTATAGCATATCGATAAACGTCTCAAACCGGGTTCTGAACTGGCCCTCGCCCGGCAGCTGCTCCTCAACCTCCAGCAGCAGCGTGGGGACCCCGGCCTGATCCATGCATTCTTTTAGATACGGGTAGTCGAACCCATGGGGGTCGCAGAATTTTAAGAACAAAAAAATCACCCCGTCGATCCGGTGCGTTCGGACAAGCTGTTTTAAATGCTCGCCCCGGGCGGTGACGCCCATATGCTTGGCCGGGCATACCATCCGGTCGAGATACCTGTCGGCAATGGCCTCAACAGGATCTCCGGTTTCCTCGACGCTGCCCTCAAAATACCGGGTGCCGGTGCAGAGGTCATCCCAGACCACATCCCCGCCCGCCTCCTCGATAAAATGATAGATATCCGGATGGTTGCAGATCCCCCCGCTCATCAGAATCCGTTTGCGGCCGGTGGATGCGCCTTCTGATGCCCCGGCCGAGAGATCCGCCCACAGGGCGTCCAGATGTTCGAGCAGCTCCGCCCGATCCATCACCATGGCGGCCTTCATGATCGCATACATATCCGCAGCGGCCAGCTTGCCGGGATTTTGGCTCTTTAGCCGGTAAATCCGGCCAAGCCGGTCTCGGATACAGTTGTGGGTGTAAATGGCCTGGTGCAGCGCTTCATCAGAAATGGACACATTAAGGCCCTGTTCGAGCTCCGCGCGGAAGGTATTTAAGACCGAAATCATATAGGTCCTTGCGCTTTGGGTGGTGAGCTTGACCGGCAGCACCAGGTCAAAATGGGTATCCAGGCCGGCGTTTAACCGCCAGATATCGGACAGCCGCTGAATCGAATCGCAGGTATGCGGAAAAACCGCTCCCTTTAAAAAGGACAGCCGGCCTTTTAACACATCCTCCAGGCCGCCCCGGACCAGGGAGCAGCAGTAGGACTGTAGATGCGCATCAGCCAGGGAAATATCACCGCGCGTGCCGAAGATGCGAAACGGCACTGCGCCGGCGGCGGTCAGCATTTCTTCCGGGGTGTATGAACAAAAATAGCCGATGACTGGCTTTTCGAGGGCGGGCTGGATGGCCTGGGCATAGGCAAATGGATCATGCGCCACGGCGCTTAGTTTTTCCAGAGGCTCCATGTCTCTATCCTGACAGCTTGATTGTTAAAGCGGAGACCGTTTTTCAGGTGCAGTTACAGTAGCGCAGCCGCCGGAAAGGTGTCAAGAATAAAGAGCGAACGCTCGTTTTTTTAACAGCCTCCCGGTTTTGCCGATTCGCTGATGCGGCGGAAACCTGTGCAATGATTAGAAGCTTGTTTATGAATCGTTCGAAGTGTTTGGGGAAATTAGCTAAGCAAATAAAATAAATTAATTTCTTGACAAACCGCTTTGGCGTATTAAGTATTTATCTAGATATATAGTTTAATCTAACTTACACCTAAATTGAGCGTTTCAGATTTTTAACAACATGATTTTGTAAAGGATTATAGCACCTTATATTTAAAAATCTTAAACCCTCCGGGATTCCCAATTTAGGGTACAGAATAGTTTGGTTTATAGCGCGCTCAAGCCCTGTAAACCAGTCCTTTCCAAAAGAACCGGACTGCATTACATCATAAAGAGAGGAGATATAATAATGAGCAAAGAAAAAAAAACCAACAGCGAGCTGATTATCGACACGCTAAGAAGCGGCAAGGCGCTCCGCTCACCGGATATTACCGCCATGGTGGCTGAAAGCTCCGGAAAAGACATCAAAATTCAGGACGTGGCCAGCATCCTGGCCAAACTCAGCAGCAGCGACAAGTGCGACCTGGGCTACCTGATCAAAAAACAGAAAACCGACCGCGGATATGTCTACAGTCTGGTGAAGGAAGCATTTAATCTCACCCCTGAGCAGACATACGACCTGACCCGAAAAACCGGGAAAAACCGGTTTACCATGGAAGAGGCGGTTCGCAAATATCCGAGCCTGAAAAAATATGTCAAGTCCACACGAACCAAAAAACCTTCAAAACAGCCGGAGGTCCGTACCGCCAAGCGCGCATCAACCGCTGCATCGAGCCATAGCCGGGAAATTTCCGGGGAATCTTTGACAGATCTGCTTGGCGAGCTGGTCAAAGAAATTACCGATCAGGGCGGCTTAAACATTAACGTCAACCTGACGGTCAATTTCAAAGGCCTCAGCGGCTGATCAAAAAAAAGCGAAAAAACTGGGCTTATGGAGATTCAACGCTATTCGTTCGGAAATATCGTGATCAACGGCATTCACTACACCGATGACATCAAAATCATCGGCAAAACGGTTGTGCCGGACTGGTGGCGAAAATCCGGGCACCGGGTGGAACCGGCGGATATTTCGGATATCCTGGCAGCCGGGCCGGATATTATTATCCTCGGCACGGGCGAACCCGGCCAGATGAAACCCAGTAAGCAGCTCATTGATCTGCTGAAAGAAAAAAACATTGAATTGATCGAACAACCGACCCAAAAAGCGGCGGCTACATTTAATAAACTGCACCAAAACGGTAAAAATATCGCCGCCGGCTTTCACCTGACCTGCTGAAAGCCGGCGGGCGGATATCCCGCCACGACCGCCCACCGGGCATTAAATCCACCTTGTAAAAAATCTTTTGGCATAATCAGGCGCCAAGGTGTATAAGGATCGTTTCCCGGCACCTTTGCGCTGCGGAAAACGATTTTTTAGGACACCGCAGATGACCCGTAACAAAAAAATAGAACTGCTGGCCCCGGCCGGCAATCCGGAGAAATTAGCCACTGCCATCCACTACGGGGCGGATGCGGTGTATCTATCCGGAAAGGCGCACAGTCTGAGAAACTATGCCGGCAATTTTACCGCAGAAGAGATGGCCGAAGGGATTCGGATTGCCCATGACGCCGGCGTGCGCGTTTATGTAGCGGTAAATGCGTTTCCGCGGCCCGGGGAAATGGCTGATGTTGAAGCCTGCCTGAAAGAGCTTTCCCATATCGGGCCGGATGCGCTGATCATCGCCGATCCCGGCGTCATCCGCCTGGCCGGCCAAACAGCCCCCGGCATCCCGATCCACCTGAGCACCCAGGCCAACACCACCAACCCGCACAGCGCCCGTTTCTGGCAGGCCGCCGGGGTGGCCCGGGTCAATGCGGCCCGGGAACTGACCCTGGATGAAATCAAGGCGATCAGCCATACCGAAGGGCTTGAAGTTGAGGCCTTTGTGCACGGCGCCATGTGTATCGCCTATTCCGGACGCTGCCTGTTAAGCAGCTTCATGGCCCGGCGCGACAGCAACCGCGGCCAGTGCGCCCACCCCTGCCGATGGAAATACGCGGTGGTTGAAGAACTGCGGCCGGGGCAGTACATGCCGGTGGCAGAGGATGAAACCGGAACCTATATATTCAATTCCAAGGACCTCTGCATGATCGCACACCTGCCGAAAATGATCGAGGCCGGCATTTGTTCCCTGAAAATCGAAGGCCGGCTAAAGGGACTGAACTACCTGGCCACGGCGGTTAAAACCTATCGCGCGGCCATTGACGCCTATTATCAAAACCCGTCCGATTATCAGGTTTTATCCGAATGGGCCCTGGAACTCGACCGGATCAGCCCGAGAAGCTACGGCACGGGGTTTTATTTAAATGATCCGGAAGCCGTCCGGCCCGGATACGAAAATGCCGCACCCGACGCGTCTGTCCGGTTTGTGGGCAAAGTCGGGCGGATCTACAGCGAGACCGCCATTGAACTGGCCGTGCGAAACAAAATCCAGACCGGCGATCATATAGACATTCTAAAAACCCGCGGGAAAAACACGATAAACACCATTCAAGAGATCCGAACCCTTGAGGGCGCGGCCGTGGACACGGCACAATCCGGCAGCCGGGTCAAGATCCGCCTGGGGAAACCGGATATGCTGCAGCCGGACGAGTTGATCCGGAAAACCGGATAAACACCAATACGTTAAAAGATCAGATGCATCATGGAACCCCATACAGTTGAAGACATGACCATCACCCTTGAGAAAAAGGGGGCGGACCGGTATATCAAAATCAGCTATCCGGTCCGATACGGCATTTTCTCGGAAATCAAAACCCGGGATTATACCTTTCAGTTCAATTTAAACGGCGAGATTAAAACCATCCAGGGCCGGGGCCGGGGTTGGCTGGATGCCTCCGAATGGCTCAAACGCACGGCGGGAAACGACTGGGCCTATTTCTCAGCCGGCGGCTATACCGGGGCCATTGATTTTACCGGCGAATATTACGTGCCCTGCCTTTCCTATGATACCAATGCGGTGCTGTTCAGTGACCGGTTTAACAGTGAGGATGTGGCGGATGCCTTTGCGGCCTGGCACCAACTGAGAGAGCGGATTGCGCGGATGGATTTGTCCGTCTGTGCGCCAAATCTCTCCGGGTTCCTCCGCCGGGTGGCGGAACTGGGACCGGAACGGCTGGCGGAGCGGGGCCGAAAATTCCACGAGATTATCGGCGGTGAGGTCTCGGTACTCCCGCCGGATGCCCGGCATGTGGAGTATGACGTCATTCCGGTCATTGTGGCGGACGGCTGTCTCTACAACTGCGGATTCTGCCGGGTAAAATCCGGCAAAGGCTTCGCCCTGCGCCCCTATGATGATATCGAATCGCAGATCCGGGCCCTTAGCGCATTCTACGACCAGGATCTCATCAACTACAACAGCATTTTTCTGGGCCAGCACGATGCCCTGTTTGCCGGAAAAGAGGTCCTGGATTTTGCAGCCCGAAAAACTTACGAGGGCCTTGCCATTGACCAGTCGAAAATGAAGGACCCCCGGCTTTTTCTGTTCGGCAGCGTGGACTCCATGCTCCGCTCGGATGAGGACGTGTTCGACGCTTTAAACCGGCTGCCCTTTTATACGTATATCAACCTGGGGCTTGAATCCGCGGATGCGGAGACCTTCAAAGTCATCCAAAAGCCGCTTACGCCCAAAAAGGTGGAAAAGGCGTTTAACCGCATGATGGCCGTGAACCGGACCTACAGCAACATTGAGGTGACCGCCAACTTCGTCTATGGCGCGGGGCTTCCGGAAACCCACCTGCCCTCAATTATCGATCTGACCCGCAACCACCTGGATCATTTTCACAGCAAAGGCACGATTTACATCTCGCCTTTGGAAAATATCGGTTCAAAAGAAAAAATGCTGCACGAATTCACGGAATTTAAAAAATTGTGCCGGCTGCCCTGCTACATCTATTTGATCCAGCGCCTATGAAATCTGCTTTTTGGCGGCTTCGAACTTCTCGTTCATGGTGATGTTAAGCTCCGCGGCCTCTTTGAGCAGATCCGCCACTTCGTCCATATTGGCCTTTCGGGCCCGCTCCGCCCAGTCCTTATAAGTCTCCGCATGATCCAGGTTGTGCTTGATCCAATGGTCCAGAATTTTTCCGAGCTTCTCTTCAAACGGCATTTCCGCGCTTTGCTCATGGCTGTGGTCATGGTCATGCGAATGATCGTGATGTGTCATGATGTATCCTTTCCGGCAATTGCTTAGACAGAATTTTTGATTAAAAATTTGTTCTATCTATTTTTCAGGCGGGCACGGTGGCCCGCCCTACGAATGGGGAAAAACCCGATTCATCGTAGGGTCGGCCACCGTGCCGACCATAAATTCTTGGTTTCATTTACCTTACACCTTACACCCTATACCTTAAACCGTGAAGTTCCTTGGAAGCCCCTACCGCTTTCTGCGCAGCCGGGCCCGGTAGATGATGGCAATCAGGTTCATGCCCAGCACCAGGGCAATGAGCACCAGGGCGGTGCCGTATTGAAGCCCCCGGGTCTGTTCGATATTGGTACCGGCCGTGGCCAGCACATAGATATGATAGGGAAGCGCCATTACCGGATCGAATACGGAGGAGGGCATCTGGGTGGTGTAATAGACCGCGGCCGTAAACATGATCGCCGCGGTTTCTCCGGCGGCCCGGCTTAAGGCCAGGATACCGCCGGTGATCATCGATGGCAGAGCCGCGGGCATAACGACTCGCGAAATGGTCTGCCATTTGGTGGCGCCAAGGCCTAGCGAGGCCTCCCGATAGGTATCCGGCACCGCCCGCAGGGCCTCCTCCGAGGTGCCGATAATCACCGGCAGAGACAAAATCCCCAGTGTCAGCGCCCCGGACAGGACACTCACCTCAAGCTTCATCCAGGTTACAAAAAACGCCAGGCCGAAAAGCCCGAATACAATGGAGGGCACACCGGCCAGATTATTGATGCCAAACCGGATCGCCCGCATAAGCGCCCCCTGCCGGGCATATTCATTCAAATAGATGGCCGAGGCCACGCCCAGGGGAAAGGCAAACAGCATGGCCCCGACACTCAGGTAAACAGTTCCGACGATGCACGGAAAAATCCCGCCCTTTGTCATGGAATCGGTGGGCACCTGGGTCAAAAACGTCCAGTTGATGGCCTGCCAGCCGTTTTTGACCAGAAAGAAAACCACAATCACCAGCGCAAAGGCATTAATCAACGCCGCCCCGCGGAACATCAGGAAAAACCCGGACTGGGAAAATTTCCGGCGCGCTGAGGTCTTTTCCGCCATATTGGTATGGGATGCCTGGTTCGTCATATGCGTATAATATCTTTCTATAGCGTGGCCGCGCCCACCTGCCGGTGCTTGTGCGAAATATAGTCTGCGATGAAGTTAAACATCAGGGTAAAAATAAATAACACCAATCCGATGGCAAACAGGGCGTGGTAATGCTCGCTGCGAAACGGGGCCTCCGCCATTTCCGCGGCAATGCTGGCCGGCATGGGCCGGACGGGATCAAAAAGCGAGCCCGGAATCATGGCCGCCCCGCCGGCAACCATCAATACGACCATGGTCTCACCGATGGCCCGGGACATACCGAGGATGATGCCGGTGCTCACCCCGGACAAAGACGCCGGCATAATCACCCGAACGATGCTTTCCCAATGGGTGGCCCCCAGTGCCAAAGAGGCCTCCTTCAGCTCCGCCGGCACACTGGTGATGGCATCCTCAGCAATGGTTGTGATGGTGGGCACGGACATAAACGCCAGCATTAGCGAGGCATTAAAAAGGTTTAGCCCCGTGGGAAGTTCAAACACCTCCTGGAGAAACGGGGCCACCACCACCATCCCGAAAAACCCGATCACCACCGAGGGCAGCGATGCCAGCATTTCAACCATGGGTTTGGCGATTTCTTTGACCCGGGGCGTGGCGATTTCCGCCAGATAAATCGCCGTCATCACGCCCAGCGGTATGGAAATGGCCGCAGACAGGCCGGTTACCATCAAAGACGCTAAAATCAGCGGCAGTATCCCGAAATCCGGTGGATCGGCAGTGGGATACCAGTACTGGCCGAACAAAAAGTCCTTAACCGAGACCTCTTTAAATACCGGCACCCCCTCCCTGACCAGGAAAAACAGGATCATGGCCAGAATCGCGATGGAAATAAACGCCAGCAGAAAAAAAATATAGCGAATCAGCGTATCTTTGATAACTCTCGACTTCATAATATTTTAAACCGCCTGATATTATTCCCCAGCACCTAAAGCACTAATAAAGCGGAACGTATCCGACCTCGGCAGCGATTTTCTGCCCTTTGCTCGGATGCAGCATATAATTGATAAATTTCATAACCTTGCCGGTTGGCCAGCCGCGGGTAAACATGAACAATTCTCGGCTGACCGGATATGCGACGGCATTTTCAATACTGGCTTCCTCACCGTCCACGGTGAGTGTTTTCAAGTCTTTATTCAAATAACTCAGACCAACATAGCCGATGGCGTATTTATTTTTGGCCACCGCCTGGGCTACGGCCCCATTTGACGCCTGCAACAGCGCCCCCGGATAGACCCGTGCGCCTTCCATGACAATGTCTTCCCAGACTTCATAGGTCCCGGAGGAGGTATCCCGGGATATCACCACAATTTCGAGATCCGGTCCGCCGACTTCCTTCCAGTTAGTAATCTTGCCCTCGTATATTTTCTTAAGCTGGGCCAGGCTCAAGTCACTAATATTGTTTGACGGATGGACAACCGGTACGATGCAGTCCCGGGCCACGGCAAAGGGGACCGGATAGGTACCGTTTTCAACCGCCATCTTCACTTCTTCCTGCTTGATAAACCGGGAGCTGTCAGCAACATCGGTTGTCCCATCGATGATTGCCTTGATCCCGTTGCCGGAGCCTCCGCCGGATACGGACACGTTGATATCCGGATAAATCTTCATAAATTCCTCGGCTGCCTTCTGCGCAATGGGCAGCACCGTCGTGGAGCCTTTAATCGAGAGCTTCTCCGCCCATGCCGCAGCGGCAAAGCACAAGACCAATACCAGGATAACCCCTGTTTTTAACCCCTTCATCATTGATTTTGTCTTCATACCATTTTCTCCTTCAATTTTTATTTTGTGTCAAACCAGTTCTCTTCAACCGACTCTTTTACCCAACACCCAACACCTAACACCCAACACCTAACACCTAACACCTAACACCTAATACCTAACACCTAACACCTAATACCTAATACCTAATACCTAATACCCAACAACCAAAAATTTGTTACAATCATAATTTTTAAATTTGACATTTATGTGACAAAATGACGAAATAATAATGACAATAAGTTTTTGGGACTTGTCACATAATTGTCACAATCACTTCATAATTTTGCGATAATTCTTGTTTAACTTCATTTGATCGACAAATCGTTGACAAGACGTATTTCTTCACTTTTTTATAACAGGTGAGCCAATGACAAAATCCATACTTATTGTCGAAGATGAAACCGACATCATGCAATTGATCGACTGGCATTTACGATCCGAAGGATATACCACGTTCAAAGCGGCAGACGGAAACAAAGGGCTTGACATGGCGGAAGCAAAAACGCCGGATCTCATTCTCTTAGACCTGATCCTGCCCGGCATGGACGGCCTTGAAATCTGCAAATCGCTCAAGCGCAGCTCAAAGACCCAAAACATTCCAGTGGTTATGCTCACCGCAAAAGGCGAAGAGGTCGACCGGATTGTGGGCTTTGAGCTCGGTGCGGATGACTATATTGTCAAGCCCTTCAGTCCGCGGGAATTGATCCTTCGGCTCCGGGCGATTTTACGGCGCCAGGAAAAAGACCCCGCTGAGGAAAGCCTGCTCACCTACCAGGATCTTCAAATTGACCTGGAAAGCTACCGGGTATGGCTCAAAGACGAAGAATTAAAGCTGACCGTCACGGAGCTTAACCTCCTGATGGAACTGATTCAGAACCAGGGCAAAGTCCGGACCCGGGATCAGCTCCTGGACCGGGTCTGGGGCTACCAGTTTGACGGGTATGCCCGCACCGTGGATACCCATATCCGCCGGCTGCGCCAGAAAATCGGCCCCTATGCGGAATCCATCGAAACCGTCCGCGGCATCGGCTACCGGTTCAAGGAAGCGTAAATGCAATCCATTCACTTTCGCACCCGCCTGTTAATCGCCTTTTGGCTGATCATTATCCCCGCGGTCTGCATTCCGGCCTTCTATATTTGTAAAACCCTGGAAGCGGAAATCCTCTCTGAGACCAAATCCAATGCGTTTAACCAGCTGGCGCTCTGCCGCTGGCTGGTCAAACAAAGCGCCCCGTTTGAAGACCCGCAGGGAATGGATCAATGGATTACCGAGCTGGGCGAGAAACTGGGCTACCGAATCACCCTGGTGGGAAAAAGCGGCCGGGTGATGGCCGATTCCGCGGTACCGTTTGCCGACGTTGCGGACATGGACAACCATATCTATCGGGACGAAATCGTGGACGCCCGAAAAAAAGGCCTCGGCCAAAGTATCCGCTACAGCATCACCCTCAAGCGAAGGCTCATTTATGCGGCCAAGCCCCTGGCCCTGCCGAATCATCCGGATGCCTTCGTCCGGGTGGCCATTCCCATGTCAAACATCGAATCCCGGCTTTCTTTTTATGCCAGCCGGTTCTGGTGGTCTTTGGGCGCGATTTTCATCCTGACATTAATCGCCAGCGTCATCCTGGCCAGGCGCCTTAAAAATCCCATTGACCAAGTCATCCAGGCCACGAAAGAAATCGGGGAGGGAAACCTGGACCGCCGGCTGGAAATTGAGCAGAGCCCGGAATTTAAAGAACTCTCGGCCGGCATCAATCAAATGGCGGATAAAATTCAGCATAACATTGACACCATTACCGCCCAGAAACAGGAACTGGAGGCGGTTTTTGAGGGCATGCAGGAGGGGGTGATGCTGCTTGATAAAAACGGCCGGATTAAATCCACCAACCGGGCCCTGACTAAAATCGCCCGATGCGTGCCCTCCTGCATCGGCTACCGGCCCATGGAGGTTTTCTTAAACCCGGAAATCCAGGCCGCATGCAGCGATGTGCTCGCGGGCAGGGAGCCGCCAAGTCTCAGGGTGCCCATTGACCATGATATTATTTATGAGGTCAACCTGGTGAAAATCCCGGACGGCGGGGCCGTGGTGGTGTTCCACGATATCAGCGAACTGGTCCGGCTCGAAAAAGCAAGGCAGGATTTTGTGGCCAATGTGTCCCATGAACTCCGCACGCCGCTCACCTCTATCAAGGGCTATGCGGAAACCCTCATGGATAAGAAGCTAAGGGCCTCACCTGATGCGGAAACCTTTATTCAAACCATCCTGAAAAACGCCAACCAGATGGCCAACATCGTCAACGACCTGCTGGAACTGACCAAACAGCAGCAAAAGCAGGCGGAGTGGCTGGAACTGGCGCCGGTGGATGCGGCCGACTGCCTGGCCAATGCCTGGGAGACCTGCATGCCCATGGCTAAGGAAAAAAAGATAGAAGTGGTCAACCAGCTCCCCACCCCGCTCACCGTATACGGAGAGGCCAATACGCTGACCCAGGTATTTCGAAACCTTCTGGACAATGCCATCCGCCACACCTTTGAAAATACAACGGTGACGGTTTTTACCATTGACAAATCCGATCATTTCCTTTTCGGTGTTCAGGATGAGGGGCCGGGCATTGCCCAGCGGCATCAGAAACGGATATTCGAACGGTTTTACCGGGTGGATAAGGAGCGGAGCCGCGCATCCGGCGGAACCGGCTTAGGATTGGCCATATGCCGCCATGCGGTCAAGAGCATGGGCGGCGATATCTGGGTGCAGAGCCCGCCGGATGGCCGATCCAAAGGCTCTGTATTCTATTTTACCCTGAACAAAGCTCAGACCAAAAACATCTGATTGGACCGGACGGCATTAAGGATAGCATAAATGGAAAAACCGGATAAAATTGTCACCACGCAGCTAAATTTCTTTTACGGCGATTTCAAGGCGCTTGAAGATATTACCGTTGGATTCAAAAAAAACCAGGTATCTGCCCTGATCGGCCCTTCGGGGTGCGGCAAAAGCACGTTCCTCAGGTGCCTGAACCGGATGAACGATTTAATCCCCGGCACGGCGGTAGAAGGCGAAATCCATATTGACGGCGAAAATATCTACGGGCAGAATATTGATGTGGTGCATCTGCGCCGTCGCGTGGGCATGGTCTTTCAAAAACCCAACCCCTTTCCCAAAACCATTTTTGACAATGTGGCCTACGGACTGCGGGTAAACGGCATCAAGAAGAAAAAAACCGTTGCCGAACGGGTTGAGAAAAGCCTGAAACAGGCCGCCCTATGGGAGGAGGTCAAAGACCGGCTGAACGCCTCCGCCTTAGGCCTGTCCGGCGGCCAGCAGCAGCGGCTCTGCATTGCCCGGGCGCTTTCGGTGGGACCTGAAGTCATTTTAATGGATGAACCCGCCTCCGCGCTGGACCCGATTGCAACCCAAAAAATTGAGGATCTGGTCCATGAACTGAAAAAGAATTTTACCATCATCATTGTCACCCATAACATGCAGCAGGCTGCCCGCGTTTCGGACATCACGGCGTTTTTTTACATGGGCAAACTCATTGAGACCGGGGAAACGGAAACCATGTTTACCCGGCCCAAACTGAAACAGACAGAAGACTATATTACCGGCCGCTTCGGCTGATATTGCCAGAAGGATATAATAAGGATATAATATGGAACGCCATTTCCTGAAAGAGCTTGAAAACCTCAAAATGACCATTCTCAATATGGCCGCGCTGACCCAGCGCGCCCTGGAGAAAGCCACCACCGCCTACCTGGAAAGGGATGACAAGCTGGCGCAGACGGTGATTGCCGGGGACAAAGAGATCAATGCCCTCGAAGTCCAGGTGGATCAATACACACTCAAGCTGGTGGCCCTTGAGCAGCCCATGGCCAAGGATCTGCGGACCATCATGGGAATCGCCAAAATCAGCAATGAGCTCGAACGCATCGCCGACCAGGCGGTCAATGTCAGTGAGCGGAGTCAATTCCTCTGCAAATATCCGCCGCTTGAGACCATCCCGGCCATGGACCAGCTAATCGATGTGAGCCTGGCCATGTTTAAAAAGGCCGTATCCTGTTTTGTCAATGAGGATACCCAATCCGCCTATGAAATCCGGAAAATGGATGACCGGGCCGATGAATACACCCTGGAGGTGCTGCACACCCTGGTGGAATACATGGTGGAAAACACCCCGGAAAGCGAGCGCAGGCGTTTAAACACCCGGCGCTCCATTCAGACCATCATTATCTCCCGCTGCCTGGAACGGGTCTGCGATCTGTCCACCAACATCGGCGAACATGTCGCTTTTATCACCGAAGGCATTAACATCAAGCATCAGTATATGGGCGGGAAAGAATAAAAATATAAAGAGAGCTTACCACTTGTAAGATAAACCCAGACTGAACGTCATGGGTTCCTCATATTTCTGGGTGACTCTGGCCCCTTGGGTCCAAATGGTTTCTTCCTGTAAAATATTGCCGATTTCCCCTTTTACCTCGATCCCGTTTCTGAACGCCTCAATCCAGACAAAGTCCAGCGTGGCGGCCGGATCTTCATAGTGATCCGGATAGAAATCCCCGTCATCAATCATGCCGACTTTCCGTATCCGCTCTCCCATCTTGTTATAGGAAAGGGTCACACTTCTTCTTTTGGTATCATAGCCCAGTGTGACATTCACGACAACGGGGGACAATCCCTGCAATTCCCGGTCATTCGTGCTGTATATGGTTTCCTGTTCCCCGGTAAGGGTGACCTCGGATTCCGTAAATGAGACGTTTCCGGAGATGTAATAATTTTTCAATGATTCGCTGATAAATGAAAAACTCTTGCGGCCGTCTATCTCAAGGCCATACAGGACGGCCTTGTCCGCATTATCAAATCCGTAAACGGGAAGGGAAGAAGACGGTATCATGACATCTTCAATCGGCTTATCCAGGTGCTTGTAAAACAGCCCGAACTTGATATTCTGCGTATCGGAAAAATAATGGCCGTATTTCAGGTCAAAACTGTAGACCTCTGTATTGACCAGCCCGGGATTGCCCAGGATGGTTGCCACTTCATAGGGATGAAAATATTCACCGCTGGTGAACTCCCGCAAATCCGGGGCAATGTAGGTTTTCGAGGCGGCGATATCGACGATATTATCCTTGTTGAAAAGATATTTAACCCCGATACTCGGGAAAATTTCATTGACGGCCAGCTCTTCGGGTACCCGGGTAATCAGCCGTCTTTTAGACATATCCGGATTGTCGCGATCCTCGACGAACTGATAAATCGTCTGGGAAAAATCAACCGCCCGGGCGCCCAGAAGCACTTCCACTTTTTCCCCGGGTTTAAAAAAGGTATTGATGTAGAAATTGGTTTCCTCAACCTCGGCATCATAGTGGTCCGCAGGAGAAAACAGTTGATTAACCACTAAACTTCTCTCATCATAGGGGATATCCGCCCGGACATATTCATCATAAATCTCCTCGATGGTGCCCGTAAACTTACTGTCATCCACGATGGTCCCGGCGCCCTGCTTCTGGAGAAAAAACTTGTTTTGCCTGGATTCCCGCTCTTTTGAACTCATGGACAGGCCGATATCGATATAGTCCGCTTCGCTCAGCAGGTCAAAATTGAACTTGTTTTTTACATAAAACGCCGTCAAGTCGTCGTCTGACTCGAGATTTTTGGCAATACTGTTGGATATTTTATTGTCCAGAAACGGCTCCCCCTCATTTCTGAACGTGTATTGAAAGTTGTTGGGCTGGTAGAGCTCGGCCGTTGCTTTTTCAATACCGTACCGGAAATTGCTTTCATTGCCGAACAGCGCGTAGTCAAAGGCGCCGTTGATCTGGTCGACATTTAACGTCCGTTCTTCCCAGTCCAGATAGTACTTGGTCATGTCCTCGTCGTTTGATCCCATGATGCCGTCCACCACCCGGGTGACATCCTCGGCATTATGGGTAAAAAGTTTTGTGTATTTCAGTTTAAAGACATCGGCATGATTATAACCGATATTTAACAATGCGTTGTGTTCATACCCGGTCAAGGACCGGTCTATCGTTCCGGTTTGGGTGGGGTCCTGATACAGTTTTCCGGTACTTTTTTCCATGTCGTATCGGTTGTAGGTTTCGGTTCTGGATTCAGAATCCGTCTCATATCCATATTTACCGAAAAACGTAAGATGATGCGTATCCGCCAGCTCCGCCGCTTTGGCCCCCTCAATGCCGAATCCGCCGCCGAAAGGCTGCTCTTCTTTTTCCACATTATAGTCTCTATCTACATAATCCTGCGTGAACTGCGACAACTCCTCGTCGGTGAAGTTATCCCTTGTAAACCCGGTAACCCGTTCCCCCACGCTCACCCTGGACTTTTCCCGGATGTCGGCATCAATTTCCCGGTAGCCGTCGTCAAAACCGAAGACGTCCGTATCGCTGCCTTCATAGGTATAAAAATCATCCCCGGTGTTGGTATTGGCTTTGGCTTCAACCGATAGTTTTAAATAATCATCCGTCTTTTTTGAACTTTCCTTTGTGCGGATGTTGATATATCCGCCCCCGAAATTGCTGGGAATATCCGCCGTGGCGCTTTTCTGAACCTTCATGGAGCTGATGGCCCCGGCCGGAAAAATATCTAAGGGCACAGCCCTTTGAAGGGGATTCGGGGAGGGCAAGGGCATGGAGTTCATCTCAATGTTGGCGTAGCGCTCACCCAGACCCCGCACATACACGTCCTCGCCATCGATAAGGGTGACGCCGGTGACCCGCTTCAATGCGCTGGCCGCCGAGCTGTCCCCTTTTTTACCGAACTCCTCGGCGCCCAAAATATTGGAAATGGAATGGGCCTCTTTCTCCTCGACCACGATACTGGCGATACTTCCCTTCACTTCCGGGGCCAGGACGACATACTCCTCCAGCTCCATACTGGCGGGGGCGAGCTTAAACTCCTTTGACACATGTTCATTTTTCAGCAAATAAATATCAGTCAGCGTATGGGAGGCGTATTCCGAATGCACCAGGGAAATGGTTATGGGGATATGGGCCGGTACCTCAACCATAAAATAGCCGTCTTCGTTGGTGCGGGCATCCACCGAAGTGCCCTTGACAAAAACCCGGGCATTTCGAATCGGCCGGTTTGTCTCGCTGGAGAGGATCGTCCCGTGCAGATAGGCCTTTCCTTTTTTAAAGGTCTTTTTTTTTACCGTCTCCCGGCCTTCAAGGGGGGTGTCGATCATGATGAGATCGTCATCATCAGATACAAACCTTGCCGCAAACAGGGTGTCCCTGCCATTCTTGATTTCAACGGGGGATTTGACATAGCCTAAGTTTTGCCCGTCTTCACTTTTTCCCACCACCTGAACCTGATGGCGGCCGACGGTCAGGATAATTTTCCGGGAACCATCTGAATCGGTCCGGTAAGCGGATTTCCCGTCAATAACGATTTCAATATTTGCCAAAGGCCTGCCCTCTGAAAACGCAAATACGCTTAAGCTGCCCGTTCCTTCGCTTGCGGATAGAACGGACGGCGTAAGCATCAAAACGATCAATACCCACCAACAACGCCTGCATATTCGTTTCATTTAGAAGCACTCCGTACTGTTTTCCCGGCACTTTTCAATATTTTTAAGTATCACGGTCCCTTTGGCAAAAATGTCATTATCTTGTATTTTTTGCACATGCATTTCGGCTTTTGGATAATCTTTGGCCATATAGTAGCAATAGGCGAGCGCATAGCGCAGATTGTCATCCTCCAGGAGGTTATACCGCTTCAGGCCGTCCTTTAAGCCGATCACCTTTTCGAACTCGCCGCGGTCCAGATAAATCGCCACTCTCTGTTTCAGCTTCTCGACCTTGTCACTCATTTGGGTGTTCAAATAGATGGCATGGGAAAAATTTTTTACCCTTCTGTGTATTTCCACCGCATCCTTGAGGTATTTTTTATCCGTATAGGCCGCCTCCTTGAATAGGCGGGCCGCGGTGAAATTCATATCTTTTTCCATATAAATATGACCGAGCAACATCTTGATCTTTGCCTTTTGCGGAAATTTTCCCCTGGCCAGTTCAAGAATTTTAGCGGCCTCATCCGACTGATCCGCCTCGATCAGGAGCTGCGCCAGAAGGATATACTCATTGGCATCGGCGTCGATTACCGTCATATATTTTTTGGCATTTTCAATTGCGGCCTGATAAAGCCCAAGTTCTGCGAAATAATGGTATTTCTGCTTCAGAAGCATGGCTTCTTCGGCAAAAAGGTCCAGACCCCGGTTCAGCGCTCCTATGGCATCATCCGTCTTTTCAGTCTTCCAGTAACATTCGGCGCGAATGGCAAAAAGCGCAGGCCGTTCTTTTCCGCGATCTCCCGCCAGATCAAGATGTTTGACGGTATGGGCATAATCCGCCAGCTGATAATATGCCTGGGAAAGCTGCATGTGAAGTTTCTCCAGCTTCTCCTTTTTTACTTTTTCAGCGTCAAACTCAGGTGCCGGTTCATCTTTCACCTCCCTGCCTTTTCCCAGAGAAAAAAGGTATTTTTTCTTTTTCTCCACCTTGGGTGCTTCAAAGGTTTTGGCTTTTGTGGCATCAAGGGCCATCAGGTAATTTTCAATAGCTTTTTCATAGTTTTCCTTTTTGGCGGCCAGCACCCCGCGTATGGTGTAATACTTAGCCGCGTCAAATGTTTCGCCGGCCTTATCCACCTTGGCGAGTTCAGCCTCCGCCTTCTCCAGCCGGCCGTCATATACCATGAGGCTGGCCAGCGCCAGATGATCAATTTCTACAGCTTCTTCGGCATCCTGAGCATGCCCGGCAACAACCATGAATGCGATGAACAGCATGCTTATTGATATGATTTTTTTCATTGATCAACTCTCTATTCTTGATAAAGTCGTAAAAACGGTTTGCCCCGAACCTCTCGCCATGGCTTCGCTATCGCTATCGAGTTCCGCGTCATGGGGAATAAAGGAGGGAATCACGCATTAAAACGGATTTTCTGCTTCACCCATACCTGCACCGGTTCCCCCTTATATCTGGCCGGCATAAATCGCCAATCCCTTACACCGTCTAATACGTTTTTTTCAAAAACACCCCGGGGTTCCGCTTCCAGCACCTTGGCAAGCTGTACACGCCCATCCTTTGTAATCAGAAGATGGACAACCACATACCCCTCGATACCTTCTTCTGCGGCATCGGCCGGATACGCAATGTCTGCCCGGTGCGTCACCCGGGGTTTGCTGTCAACAGTGCCCTCACTCATAACGGTATCTTCGGCGATATCATCAAGCAGTTCCCTTGAGTCACCTTCCATGACGGCGGCGGTTTCGAACTCGGGGATATTCATTTCGATCCCGCCGATCATGGCGCTCAAATCCGGAGGCGGGGCTTTGGATGTGGCTTTTGTGCGTCGTACATTCTTTTTTGTTTTTGGTTTTTCCTTTTTAACAACCTTTTTCTCGGTCTTATTCACCTTAACGATGCGTGTCTGCTTTTTTAAAGCATCCTCTTCTTTATCCACCGACTTATTAAGGGCGACGATTAGCAGAACCATCAACATGCCGCCCAACAGCATGTAAAGAAACGCACCGATAATACGGGACTTAGAACTGTAAATACCGGTGGTCAGCATTATCCCCCCAGCTCCTTGGTCGTGGATACGGCAACATCATTGGCGCCGCTCATTTTACACTCATCGATCACGTCGATAACTGATTCAACGGGTATCGCCGAGTCGGTTACCACAAGAACAGCCTTATTCGTGGAACTTCTGAGAAGGTCCCGTAATTTGCTCTGTATGGCCCATATCTTGATCGGCTGGTTATCGATGTAGACCTGGCGGTCTTTGTCTATATGGACCCGGATCACTTCGTCATTCACAATTGATGATGACGCCGCACTCGGCCGGTTCAGGTCCAGTTTCATATCCTTAACAAATGTCGTGGTGACCATGAAAAAAATCAGAAGGATAAAAACCATGTCGATGAGCGGTGAAATATCAATATGGTCGACGGTCTGATCTTTTCTCTTAAGCCTCATCTATTGATTCCTTTGCGCTAATAATATCTTTAATCTGCTCAAACGCCAGGGCCAGCTGCTGCTGCTGCTTATCCAGCGATCTCCCGATAATCATCCCCGGGACGGCGACGATCAGGCCCAGCTCGGTCGTGAACAAGGCTTTGGAAATGCCCCCGGAGATACTAACACCCTGGGAAAACATGGCGTTGGTTTGAAGGGCGTCAAATGTCTCGATCATGCCGATCACCGTGCCCAGCAGGCCGATAAGGGGCGCTAAAACGACGATCGTTTTAACCAGGACCGAATATCTTTTGATGCTCCTAAAATAGGGCCACAAGGCGTCCTGAATAAATTTCCGCGGCCTTTCACCCACGGCCCGGGCCTCGGAAGCGGCCTGAATGGCCTCCGCAATGGCAAAATCCATGATACTCCGGCATTTGATTTTATCGCGGTCTTTCATATGCTTGCTGACCATTCGCCGGACGCTATCCAGGGACCTTCTGCGCAGGGTCAATCGACGGTATCCAAGGCCATACCAGAGCATCAGGTTTAAAAAAAAGAGTACCCACATGGCCAGGCCGCCATTGTTCATGATGGCGGCAAACATTTCCAGGTTTGTCGTTATGCTTTCAATCATGATGCAGTTGAATACTTTTCATATAGGTTGACGACATGAAGGGCGCTTTGCTCCATCGAGTCTTTGATGTTTTCAGCCCAACCATTGGAAAGGTTGCCCAGGAGCAGCAGGGGGATGGCGACCATCAGCCCGAGCATGGTGGTGACCAGGGCCTCGGAGATGCCGCCGCTCAACAGTTTGGGATCACCCGTGCCGTAAACGGTGATGATATCAAAGGTGTTGATCATCCCCGTCACCGTCCCTAACAGACCCAGAAGCGGGGCCACGGCGGCGATAACCAGAATAAAATTCGAAAACCGGTCAAGCGCCCTATTTTCATTCAAGATACTTTCAGTAATGATATCCTCTATATGTTCTCTGTCGGCGGTGATGTTTCTGAGCGTCGCCCGGATCACCCGCGCGGTGGAGCCTTTGAAATCCTTTACGGCGTCATAGGCATGCGCCCCTTTGCCGTTTTCGATCTCCTTGTAGACAATCCGGGTAATCCGCTTCACCCGGCTTCCGGCCCTCAGCAGGAAAAGCACCCGGGCAAGGATCAGCAACAGGCCGGATATCCCGAGTCCCAGGATAATGTAGCCGATGACCCCGCCGCTTTCCATGGTGTCTGCTACCGTTTTTTCTTCTTGATACGCAACATCCTGGTCCATATTTTCATACACAAAGATATCCAGCATTTCCGGCATTTCCCGGCCATACAACGCCTTGGCATCATCGCTGCTTCCGGGCTGGTTCCATAGTTTGTATTCGCCGTTTCCGGCCGGCGCCAGGGCGCCGCTCTGCTTTGCGGATATACCATAAGCGGCAATGTTGCCGATCTTGACAATTTCACCGCTTGTGGACGTGCCGTCGAGAAGATAAAACCGGCCGTTTTCCGCGTGAATTGAGGAAAGATTCTGATAGAGGTTTGCTGAGTCCAGAAACGCCCGGTTCATGGTGTCTACTTTGGATTCGGCGGTATCATCAACCTCGATGCCGTACTTCTCGAGCCCCGCCTTTGCCTGGACAATAACGCTGTTGATAATTTCCTTGTTGCTGGTGGTGTCCTGGAGCTTTTGCTGCGCTTTTTCTATCGCAAGCTCTTTTTGCTGCAGCTGATTTGATAACGCCACCTGACGGTCCTGAAGGCTCTGAACTTCCCTCCTGGCCTTAGCGATCTCTTCTGCCTGTTGGGCCTTTTCTTTTTCCAGTCTCTGGGCAAGTTCCTCTTTCTGGGCTTTCAGGAACGTATACTCCTTCATGTAGGGATCCGAAAGCGCCTCTGCAGCGGCTGGACCCGTTATGGAAAAGATCATGAGCGAAATGATGAAAGGGGTGATAAGCGATCTCATCGGGCACCTCCTGTCAAAACGAGCGCATTCGGAATCGTGAAGTATCCCGTTCGTATCTGCTTATTGAGGGCATCAAAAAGCGCCGCAATCGATTCTTTTTTCTTTTCGTTATTGACGGTTTTATAGGTGTATCCGGCGCCGTCTTCGGTCACATATCCAACGCGGTTATCCGGGGTGGAGAAGAAAAGCATGACGGTACCCACTTTGGCGACCTGCGCCAACACGTTTTCCCCGTCGATTTCTATTTTCTGCTTAAACAGCCCGATTTCACTGGTCAGCCGGATATTATCCGCATAGTTTGACCAGAGCAGCGCCAGTGCCCTCTCATCCGTTATGGTTCCCGTCTTAAGGTCTGTTTTGATCTTTTTTAGCGCAGCCAGCCTTTCCGGCACCTTAAAGGGAAGTCCTTCCCTGATGTTTTTTTCCAGCATGGCAAACGCGTCATTTAACACCGGCTTCAACTCAACATTATCTGTTGACTTGTTCGCGATTTTGTCCTGAATCTTCTGAAGTTCCTGCGCTTTTAGTTTAATTGATGTTTCAAGCCGGTTAATCTGTGCTTCAGTGTCTGAAATCTGCAGGGAAAGCGATCTCATCTGCGCCTTATAATCTTGCTTATTCCCGTCTATCTTTGTATAAAGCGCTTCCACATCAGCCCGCAATGCCATGATGGATTTAACCATTTCCGCATCATCGGCCAGCCCCAAAGCGGGGGAGAGCAAGGCCGTTAAGCACACAAAAGCGGTAAAAATTTTGATATGCATTCTCACAATCGATACCTCAAATAGCTGTCATCACTTAATTATCGTTGATTTTAGTCAAAAAAGTATCAGTTGTCAGTGCAAACAGCCGCTGGCAACTGATACTTTGCACACATCTTTCGCCCCACGCGTATCGGGAAAATCTTACCCGCGGGTCATTGCCCGCGGGTATTTCATAAAAAGCCAAATTAATTGAGATTTTCGCTATTTCCCACGCCGTCATCAAAAGCCGCTTCAATATCCGCCGCACTGCCGCCGCTGTCTGCATCCGCGAAGTTGGCGGCGATATCCGGGCTGGTGATGGTCACATTTTCAAAAGAGATGTTGGCCTCATCCGCATCTCCCTGGGAATAGATGGTCACACCGTCATCCACATTATCGATAATCTCACAATCGATAAAATGGCCGCCGATCCCGTCCTTCTTAAAGAAGATGGCCCCTTCCTTGTCTGAAAAGTTCTGGGTGAGCTCTAAACCTTCAAAGGTAGCGGCCGTGGAGCCGGACATTTCAATGCCGGCATTGCCGTCCGTGTGCTGGTTAATTGTCAGGTTGGTAACCGTTCCGGAGTAGCCGTCGTCAATGTCAAAATAGTCGTCCGTGGTGTACTCGATGTAGGCGTTGCTCACATCCACGGTGCCGCCCCAGAGCTCGATGCCGTCATCGTCGCTGCGTATTACGCTGACATGATCAATAACCGTGCCGCTGCCAACACCCACACAGGAAAGGCCGTTGATCTCCTTGTCCTGTTCCATGGTGATGCCGGAGTTTACGATATGAACATGGCGCAGGATACCGGAGTTGTCCGCGGCATCGGTGTTTCCGGGCACAAAGAGCGTGTTGACCTCATAGGGCTCAACCTGCTCATCACCGGGCGCCACCCCCACATCAGCGGCGTTACCGATTATCGTCAGCCCGCCCCACTGGCCCGGAGCTTCCGCGCCGCCGTCATAGGCCGTCTTTGACGTAAAAACGATGGGGTTGGCGGCCGTGCCGTCGGCCATGATCTGCCCATCCTTGTCGATGATCATGTAGCTGGTGTTAACCCCGGTGCCGCTCTCGCCGATAATGGTGGTGCCCGGCTCGATGGTCAGGGTTGCGCCGTTTGTCACCACGACCAGACCGGAGAGCTGCCACACCGTGTCCGCCGTCAGGGTCGTGTCATCAATGATGTCGCCCGCCAGGATCTCGATATCAAGCGGTTCGGTTTTATTGCTGATCTCCTCATTGCCGACTCCGGCATCAAAACGGGCTTCAATTATGTCGGCGCTGCCGGTGCCGCCCTCCAGATCGGCAAAGTTGGTGGCGGCATCCGGACTGGTGATGGTCACATTTTCAAAGGAGATGTTGAACTCATCCGCGGCTCCCTGGGATACGATGGTTTGGCCGTCATCCACGTTGTCGATAATCTGACAATTCTCAAAATGACCGCCGATCCCGTCCTTCTTAAAGAAGATGGCCCCTTCCTTGTCTGAAAAGTTCTGGGTGAGCTTTAACCCTTTGAAGGTGGCGGCCGTGGTACCCGACATTTCAATGCCGGCATTGCCGTCTGTCACCTGATTGATGGTCAGGTTGGTGACCGTTCCGGAGTAGCCGTCGTCAATGTCAAACTGGTCATCCGTCGTGTACTCTACCGTGCAGTTGCTCAGATTGACCGTACCGCCCCAGATTTCGATGCCGTCGTCATCACTGCGTTTTACGGTGACATGGTCGACTGTGGTGCCGCTGCCCACACCCACCAAGGAGAGCCCGTTGATCTCCTTGTCCTGCTCCATGGTGATACCGGAGTTCAGGATCTCGACATAGCGCAGCACACCGGAATTATCCGCGGCATCCGTGCTGCCGGGCACAAACTCGGTGTTGACTTCATAGGGTTGAACCTGTGCCTCGCCGGCTGAAACACCGACATCAGCCGCATTACCGATAATCGTCAAACCGCCCCACTGGCCGGGCGCCTCTGCGCCGCCGTCATGGGCGATTTTTGATGTAAAGACAATGGGGTTGGCGGCCGTGCCGTCGGCCATGATCTGCCCATCCTTGTCGATGATCATGTAGCTGGTGTTAACCCCGGTGCCGCTCTCGCCGATAATGGTGGTGCCCGGCTCGATGGTCAGGGTTGCGCCGTTTGTCACCACGACCAGACCGGAGAGCTGCCACACCGTGTCCGCCGTCAGGGTCATGTCATCAATGATGTCGCCCGCCAGGATCTCAAGGTCAGACGGTTCGGTTTTATTGCTGATCTCCTCATTGCCGACTCCGGCATCAAAACGGGCTTCAATTATGTCGGCGCTGCCGGTGCCGCCCTCCAGATCGGCAAAGTTGGTGGCGGCATCCGGACTGGTGATGGTCACATTTTCAAAGGAGATGTTGAACTCATCCGCGGCTCCCTGGGATACGATGGTTTGGCCGTCATCCACGTTGTCGATAATCTGACAATTCTCAAAATGACCGCCGATCCCGTCCTTCTTAAAGAAGATGGCCCCTTCCTTGTCTGAAAAGTTCTGGGTGAGCTTTAACCCTTTGAAGGTGGCGGCCGTGGTACCCGACATTTCAATGCCGGCATTGCCGTCTGTCACCTGATTGATGGTCAGGTTGGTGACCGTTCCGGAGTAGCCGTCGTCAATGTCAAACTGGTCATCCGTCGTGTACTCTACCGTGCAGTTGCTCAGATTGACCGTACCGCCCCAGATTTCGATGCCGTCGTCATCACTGCGTTTTACGGTGACATGGTCGACTGTGGTGCCGCTGCCCACACCCACCAAGGAGAGCCCGTTGATCTCCTTGTCCTGCTCCATGGTGATACCGGAGTTCAGGATCTCGACATAGCGCAGCACACCGGAATTATCCGCGGCATCCGTGCTGCCGGGCACAAACTCGGTGTTGACTTCATAGGGTTGAACCTGTGCCTCGCCGGCTGAAACACCGACATCAGCCGCATTACCGATAATCGTCAAACCGCCCCACTGGCCGGGCGCCTCTGCGCCGCCGTCATGGGCGATTTTTGATGTAAAGACAATGGGGTTGGCGGCCGTGCCGTCCGCAATGATCCGGGCCCCCTTGTCGATGATCATGTAGCTGGTGTTTGTGCCGGTACCGCTCTGGCCGATAATGGTGGTGCCCGGCTCGATGGTCAGGGTTGCCCCGTCTTTAACAACGACCAGGCCGGAAAGCTCCCACAACGTGTCCGCCGTCAGGGTCATGTCACTGGTGATATCGCCTGACAGGACCGAATCCACCGGCTCCGTTCCCCCGTTGTTGTCGTCATCCGAACCACTGCTGCTCGATCCGCCATTACAGCCAAATAGCATAATGACAGTGAGTGCCATGATTGTGAATTGAATAAATTTACGCTTGATCTTCATACCTTGAACCTCCATTTTAAAATCCTTCGTTGTTGTTGGCTTCATCCGAACCATTGCCGCTCGATCCGCCATTGCAGCCAGATAGCATAACGACAGGGAGCGCCATGATGGTTAATTGAACAAATTTACGCTTGATCTTCATTTTTCGAACTTCCGTTTTAAAATCCGTTTAGACATCCAGTTAATGTAATCAATCCGATACAATCGCTTCTTAGAAAGTTTCATTATATGAAGAAAAATTGTGACGGTTTGATTACAACAAAATAATAAATAACCGACGATTTCTTTACGAAGAGGTGACAAAAGAATTCAGGATATGAGACAGGGGGTCAAAACTGGCAGCACCGGGCCGGGGGGAATACTTCTAAGTAACTTCACGGGTATTAGGTTTTGGGTATTATGTATTAGGTTAATGAAATCAATGATTTATGGTCGGCACGGTGGCCGACCCTACGATGAATCGGGTTTTTCCCCATTCGTAGGGCGGGCCACCGTGCCCGCCTGAAAAATAGATAGAACAAATTTACCGTGCCTCAGTGCTTTTAAAGTTATTTTTAGGCTCGGTCCCGGGCAAACGGCCCGGGGGGAATACTTCTTCTAAGTAACTTAATCGTACTCGAAAAAATCAAAAGTCGATGACGAGTACGAGTACGAGCACGAGTACGAATCAGCGAGGGTTCAGGTTTCAGTGTTCAGTGTTCAGGCTTTTAAAAATTTTAGCTCGCTCGCATAATATTTCCTGACACCTGAAACCTGACACCTGAAACCCATGATTCGTTCGAGTTCATTGTCACCGGATTGTTTTTGTATCTTTGACAATTAATCATGCAATTGTCATGGAATCGTCAAAGCTCCCCCCTAAAATACCGCCAAAATTATCAATCTGATCAAACCTGCGGCATTGCGCCTGAGATTCAATCTCTTTGCTCCAGTTTTTGCCAACCTCCTGGCGATACACGAAATCCAGACGGGACACCGGCTGCTGGTAGATATCCGCCCGGCCGAAGGTGCCCAGCTCGGAAATCTGCTCACCGGAAATTTTATAAAGCAGGAAGGATAATTGTGACGGTTTGATTGCATTGAAATGATAAGTAGCTGACGATTTCTAAACGGAAAGGTCACGGAGAGATGACAGATTAATAAAACCGGAACGTAATTGCTCGCTGAAACTAACCGAACTCTACCAATAACTTTTATTTTGCGTTTAAGGAGACAACATGGAAGGAATTTCGGCTCTGGTAAACAAAATGGGAATCATCGGCGATTCGGATTTTGTGGAACATATCCGGCAAACCTATCTGGAAAAGGATTCCGGAAAATCTCACAGGGAGCCACCCCAGTTAAAAGTTGCCAGAAATTATTGGATGCCGGAAGATCTGATCAAAAAGTTTCTCAAATTCTCGGAAAAGACGAAGATGAAATTTGCCGGCGGGGTAAAAACGCCAAGGATCGCGCCATTTTAATGGAGCTTTTATACCGGTTTTGCGATATTACCCAGGCTGAGGTGGTAAGGCTTGCCGTTGGAATTGACTACAGCGCCGTGAGCGTCGCCCGAAAGCGGTTACGCCTCAGAATGGAATCGGATGCCGCTTTAAACCAGTAGTTTGAGGATATGGCCGACACATTATCAAGATTAAAGGTGACCCCGGCCTTTTAATGGGTGACCCCATATCCAGACATATCCACCTTACTCATCATCCAGAAGCAACAGCATGAGCACTCCGGGCAGGGCCTTGGGACGGAAATCGGCCGTAAGGTTACGGTTTCTGGTTGCCGAAAAGGAATACTGCTCATCGGTTGAAACCACGCAATATCCCGCCAGCCCAGGCCAGGTCTCGATCCAATTGGTCATGACAAAGCCCTGGTTCGGCAAGGCGGTCATGGTCACGGCCGCCCCGTGATTGTAGGATCCAGAACCTGTGACCGTTCCGTAGTTTGATGGTCTGGCAGACCCTGTAATGTCGTAACTGTTTTGCATCTGGCTGAAATTTGCCTGCAGAGTGCGGTTGCCCGTGACCGTGAACATATACTGCTGGCTGCAGGAGACAACGGTATTCCCCTCGGTCCAATGGACGAAGACATATCCGGACTCGGCTGATGCATTCACTGTAACGGTTGAACCATCAACATAGGTGCCGCTTCCGGTGACCGTGCCCCCGTCCGTGGGGGCGGCGGATACGGTTATGGTGTGGTTGCTGATCCACTTGGCATAGAGGGTCACCGCCTCGTTTACCGTGTATAGAGCGCCTTCCGCATAGTCCGTGCCCAACCCGTCGGCCTGGGTGTTCCAGCCGGCAAAGGTGTAGCCAGTCCGGGCCAGGTTGCCGGTGTTCTCAGCCAGGGTCAGGTCCACTCCGTGGGTCTTGATTTGATCGGCCGGGGCCGTTCCGCTGGTGGCGCCATTGCCGTTGTAGGTCACCGCATAGGTGTTGAGGGCCCACTGGGCGTAGAGGGTCACGTCGGTCGTGGGCATGGCAAAGGTATCGCCCGGATTATAGACTGAGCCGCCGCCTCCTGCCAGAGTGTTCCAGTCGATAAAGGTGTAGCCGGTCTTGACCAGGTCGCCAGTGTTTCCGAGCACGGTGACAATAGCGCCCGGCGCATAAGGATTGTTCGGATCCACAGGGGGCGCGCCCCCGGTATTGCCGTTGCCGTCGTAGGCCACCGTGGGATCGAAAAGCCAGTTTAAATTGTTGCCTGAATCTACACTGTTTGTCCCCTGAGCATTGATGACCGTGCCGTTGGTGTTATTCGAATCCTGGACGTCTACATAAGCTATATCCCTTCCGCCTTGGGCATCGATGTCCCATTGAGTTCCAGGACCATCGCTGCGCAGGAAGAGCAACTGTCCGTCCGCGCCATTGAGGGTCAGGGCGTTAGTTATGGTGGTGGTGCTTTCCGATTCGAACTCCAGGGTGGCGGCAGTGTCAATCTCCTTGGTCAGATTGTAAAAGGTGGTGGTCCCGGACAGATACTGGTCAGCTCCATTCAGGACGACCGTGTGGTTGTTGTGATTAAATGTTCCGGACAACGAGACCATCCAGTCTCCGCTCACCGTGATATCGCCGGACAGATTGAGGGTCCCGGGCGCAGAGATCACCACGTCCTTGAATGTTGAGGCGCTGGTGAAGACGCCCTGGGTGACCGACAGGGCATTGGCCACGACCAGGGTGCTCCCCGTGGCGTTAACCGTGTCGGTTGGGTTGTCCTTGTCGATAACCAGGTTGTAGAACGTATTGGCCCCGGTGATGATCTGGGCGGTTGCGCCGGCAAAACCAACGGTCCCCTCGCCCGCAGTCAGTGCCCCCAGACTGACCACATCGCCGCTCAGGTACAGCTCTCCAGGACCTGTAAAGGCTATAGCTCCGCCCGTGGCGTCAAAGCTCCCCTGGCAGTCAACAGACCCTCCGCCGGCAATGGTGAGAGTTCCGTTTACATCCAGGTCTGTTTCCGCTCCATCATTTACGATCAGGGTCACTGCGTCACTCACGGTCAGCGTATTATCAACGTTGACCGTGGTCTGGTCGATGGTCACCGGCTCATCCACGATCACATCGGCATTGACGATGATTCCTGAACTGTTGGCCGCATTGGGGGGTGCAGCGGCCGGGGTGGTGTAGTCGGCAGGGTTTGTGCCGCCGGTGGCGCTGGTGAACCAGACGGTCCCAAAGGTGCTCCAGTTGCCGTTGTTCTTGGCCATATAATATGGCAAATTGGATAATTTCATGACCGCAATGTCATAACTCCCGCTATGGGAATGAATCGGTTCTTCATCCTCATCCCCATTCCACGTACTACCGCTTTTGCCCGCCACAAATACCCCATCCCCTGTGGCTGCTATGCTATGGCCCCAGTCACTGTCTGCAGATCCGTAAAAGGTATGGGACTGGTAAGCGCCAGCGGTGTCAAGCTTCAGGACTGCGATGTCATACGAACCGGTGTAGCCATGGATTGGACCTGTTGGCCCGTCCCCGTCCCAGGCAGCTTTGCTAAAGCCTGTCATATAAACTGTATCTTCCGTAACTGCGATGCCATAGCCATAGTCATCGTTTGCAGACCCATAGAAGGTGTGCCACTGGTAGACGCCATCGCTGGTTAGCTTCAGGACCATGATGTCGCTGCCCCCGCTATGGGCATGCTTCGGAACTGTTGAACCGTCGCCGTCCCAGGTGGCCACGCTAAGGCCCGTCACATATACCGCATCCCCTGTGACTGCGATGCTGTTGCCATTGTCACCGCTTGCGGACCCATAGAAGGTGTGCCATTGGTAGACGCCATCGCTGGTTAGCTTCAGGACTATGATGTCGCTGCTCCCGCTATGGGCATGCTTCGGAACTGTTGACCCGTCCCCGTCCCAGGATTGTGTGCTAGAGCCCGTCACATACACCGCATCCCCCGTGATTGCGATGCCATAGCCATAGTCACGGTCGTCAGAGCCATAGAAGGTGTGCCACTGGTATGCCCCATCGCTGGTTAACTTCAAGACCACAATGTCATAATACCCGCCGCTATGGGCATGTTTCGGAGCTGTCGCGCCGTCTCCATTCCATGTTAAACCGCTGTAGCCAGCCA
Organism: Desulfobacterales bacterium; assembly: GCA_034520365.1. Taxonomy (NCBI): domain Bacteria; kingdom Pseudomonadati; phylum Thermodesulfobacteriota; class Desulfobacteria; order Desulfobacterales; species Desulfobacterales bacterium. The sequence goes on along the minus strand of JAXHNP010000006.1, from coordinate 1,165 downwards.
CATACACCGCATCTCCCGAGACTTTTATGTCATAGCCATGGTCTGAAGCTCCGTAAAAGGTGTGCCACTGGTAGGCGCCGGCGCTATTTAGCTTTAGGACAACGATGTCAAAATATTCGCCGCTATGGGGATGCTTCGGAGCTTGCTCATCGTCCCCGTTCCAGGTGGCCTGGCTCATGCCGGTCACATACACCGCATCTCCTGTGGCGGCTATGCCACGGCCATTGTGACTACTCGATGCAGCCCCGTAGAAGGTGTGCCACTGGTAGGCACCAGCAAGGTTGAGCTTCACGATTACAATGTCTGTAAAGCCGCCGCTATGGGGATGCTTCGGAGTTTGTCCCTCCTCCCCGTTCCAAGTAGCGGCGCTGATGCCTGTTATGTACACTGCATCCGCCGTGACGGCTATACCATAACCCTCATCATTGCTTGCTGATCCGTAGAAGGTGTGCCACTGGTAAACCGGATCAATGATCAGGGCATAGTCCGAATTCCAATTTCTCAGGGTGAATCCGAGGGTGCGGTCTCCATGATCTTTAAAGGCAACCTCCACAGGCACTCGCCTGCCCTCAACCTCCTGCCAGGCTATGGGCCTGGTCAGCCTGAAATAGCCTTTTTGGGTCGGATGCTGAAATCGAAGCCCGCCGTCCTTCTCAATCTCAAAGTCAGCATTGTACCGGATCCTGATATTTCCAGCATCCGCTCCCGGCTGGACCACGTACACACTTTCCGCAAGGCCACCTGCGGCCCGGTCATACCGCAGGGTGATCCCTTCCCAGAGCTCCGGATACGTAACACCCTGGAAGGCCGGAGCCCCCATATCCTTTGCGTCGGAATCACGCAACGGCTGCGGCTTTTTAGAGTTACCTGCAACGGGCCTCACTCCGGAGGCACCTACAAACTCCTCTATCAGGGCGTAGCCGAGTCCAACCATGTAGACCCTGTCGGAGCCGAAACCCAGGACATGACCGTCTGTCTTGAACTGCTGTATTTCTGCCTGTTCCGCGGGGAGGGAACAACCAAGGCACTCGATGGGAGCCTCTCCCATGACAGCCTTCGAAAAAACAAAAAGAACAACAAAACAGCATGCTCCCACCAATGCAGAACGGATTGAAGAATGTCTCATGTCATCCACCTAATGTGATCTTTCGGTTCACTGACCAGA